>QNVD01000142.1 GCA_004347925.1 Hadesarchaea archaeon | reverse complement strand
TCCGCCATAGACCTCTCCGACGGCCTCTCCTCCGGGGCCTGGAGGCTGGCCGAGGAGAGCCGGGTGAGGATCGTGCTGGATCCCTCCAGGCTCCCCCTCCCCAGGGGGCTCCTCGGGCTCTCCCGGGAGGGGCTCTCCCCCCTGGAGCTGGCCCTTCACGGGGGGGAGGACTTCGAGCTCCTCTTCACCCTCCCACCCTCCCGCTGGGAGAGGGTGAGGAGATCGCTGGAGGGGCTGGGATGCCGGGTCACTCCCGTGGGGAGGGTGGAGAGGGGGAGGGGGGTCTTCCTGGGGGAGGAGAGGCTGCCGGAGCGCGGATACGAGCACTACCGGTGAGGCCTCCAGGCCCTCTGGTACACGGCCCTGTACTTCCCGTGCTTCCTGGGCTTGGCCGAGGCGCGGTGGAGGCTCCTCCTGCAGTCGGGGCAGAGGAGGACGGGGCGGTCCTCCAGCCGGTAGAGGGAGAAGTGCGGGGAGGAGCAGAGGAAGCACCTCCTCCCCAGGGAGTCCAGGAGCTCCTCACCCTCCGGCAGGGAGAGCATCTCCACGGCCCCCGGAACGTCCGAGAGGGAGGGGACCACCGCCTGCGCCTCCACCCCTCCCCCGGGCGTGCGCGGGCTGAGCAGGATGAAGGACATGCCCACCCCCTTCGCCCCCGCCCCGTCCGTGTCGGGACGGTCCCCCACGTGCACGGCCTCCGCGGGGGAAACCCCCAGCTCCCTCAGGGCCCTGAGGAAGATCTCCGGGTGGGGCTTCCGGTACCCCACCTCCCCCGAGACCAGGATCACCCCGAAGTAGCGGTCCAGCCCCCTCTCCTGGAGGAAGAGCCGCGGGGCAGGGCTCATGGAGTTGGAGAGGACCCCGAGCCGGTAGAGGGGGAAGAGCTCCTCCACCACCCTCCTCGCCCCCCTCTTCAGCCTGCGGGGAAAGGAGAGGAGGTAGAGGGAGAGCATCTCCTCCAGCAGGAGGGGATCCGGCTCCACCCCCAGGGAGGAGAGCTGGAGGGAGGAGAACTCCCGGAAGGACATCTCCCGGTGCTCCTCCCTCCTGCTCCTCAGCTCGGAGAGGGCCCTCCCGGTGGCCTCCTCCCACTCCTCCCTCCCCACCGCGAAGCCCCTGGAGGCCAGCAGGCGGAGGACCCTGCGGGCGTAGAGCCCGTGGTCGGGCCTCCCCTCCGCCAGCGTTCCCCCCACGTCGAAGGTCACGGCCCTTATCCTGCCCTGAGCTTCCATAGCTCGTAGGCCCTCTCGTAACCCCTCTCCACCACCAGGTCCACGAACCTCAGGTGCTCCCTCACCAGCCCCTCCACCTCCCCCTCCCCCACCTCCCTTCCCCCCAGCACCTCCTCCCTCACCCTGGACAGGAGGAGGTCCAGCGGCCTGCAGGGGGGATCCACCGTCTCCACCTCCATCTCGAAACCCCGCTCGGAGAGGAGGGAGATCAGCTCGGGAGGAGCGTCCAGGCAGGCGTTCTCCTCCTCCGCCCTGGAGGCTATGAAGTCGGCCTCCAGCCCCACCGCCTCCCTCCTGTTCTCCACCTCCCTCCGGAGCACCTCCTTCCACTCCCCTGCCCTGATCCTCCCCAGCTTCGCCTTCAGGGTCAGGCGCAGCAGGACCTCGGCCGTCTCCCTGGAGACCCGGTAGGAGGAGGGATCCCTGTACCCGAAGATCCTCACCCCCCGGGGAAGGGTGCGGAGGAGGGGGCCCAGCGCCCTGAGCTCCTGCAGGTCCTCCGGGATCCTGACCTTCCCCCTGCTCTCCATCTCCCTCACCACCCCCTCGGGATCCTCCCCCTCCGCCAGCCTCCTGAGGTAGGGGGTCTGATCCATGGGGAGGTCGAGGAAGAGGCAGCGGCAGGAGGGGTCCAGCCTGCGGGCCGCCCTCCCCTTGGAGGAGCGGGTCTCCACCGTCAGGAGCACCCTCATCCTGGCCAACCTCTCCCCTCCCCTCCTCTCCCCCCTCTCAAAAAATTAGGGGAGCTCCCCCGCC
>QNVD01000141.1 GCA_004347925.1 Hadesarchaea archaeon | reverse complement strand
GGGCCCGCCGGGATTCGAACCCGGGTTGCAGGCTCCGCAGGCCTGTGTCTTGTCCAGGCTAGACCACGGGCCCTCCCTATCCCTTCCGGCGGAGGGATATTAAGTTGGGGAGCCGAGGGGAGGAGATGCCGCCGGAGGGGAAGGGCGTGGCGGGGATGGTCCGCGCCTTCAGGGAGGTGATGGAGGAGCTGGGGCCGGGGAAGAGGGTGCTCTTCCTGGGCTCGGAGGGGACCTGTCTTCCCTTCGCGGAGCTCCTCGCCTACGCCTGCAGGGGGCTGGGGAACTCCTTCTATTTCTGCCCCGGGGTGAGGATCGAAAGGACCGTGGAGCTGAGGTGGAGGAGGGGCTACGGCTTCCAGACGGGAAGGAGGGTGAGGCCGGGGAGGGTGGACGCGGTGGTGGTGATGGGTGGCCTGGCCCTCCCCGGGAGCGGCGTCGGGGTGGAGGAGGTGAAGGGGCTCCTCCCCCTCCTGCTGGGGGAAGGGGGGAAGGTGTTGGGCTTCAGCTTCATGGGCATCCTGGAGAGGAAGGGATGGGAGAGGGAGCTGGGGTTCGATCGCCTCCTGGACGTTGGGCTGGACAGGGTGAGGGTTAGGTGATCAGCCCTTTCCCTCCAGGGCCCTCACCACCCTGGCCACACCCTCCTCCACCCCCACCTCCTCCGGGAAGGACACCGTCCTGAGGATCCCCCTGCGCGCGTAGAACTCCAGCAGGGGTTTGGTCTGTCTGGCGTACTCCTCCAGCCTCCTCCTTATCACCTCCGGCCTGTCGTCCTCCCTCTGGTACAGCTCCCCCCCGCACCGGTCGCACACCCCGGGTTTCCTGGGGGGCATGGAAACCAGGTTGTAGATGGCCCCGCACTTCCTGCAGATCCTGCGGGTGGAGAGCCTTCTCACGATCACCTCCTCCGCCACGTCCAGGTTGAGCACCAGCTCCGGGGGGGAGAGCTTCTCCAGGGTCTCCGCCTGGAGGATCGTCCGGGGGAAGCCGTCCAGGATGAAGCCCTTGGCGCAGTCCGGCTGGGAGAGCCTCTCCCTCATGAGGCCGATCACCTCCTCCTCCGGCCCCAGCAGCCCCTTCCCCACGTACTCCCCCAGCCTCCTCCCCAGCGGTGTCCCCTTCTTGATTTCCTCCCTTATGAGGTCCCCCGTGGCTATGTGGGGAACCCCGTACCTCTCCGAGAGCCTCTTCCCGTATGTCCCCTTCCCGGCCCCCGGGGGGCCGAAGAGCACCAGCCTCATCCTCCGTCCTGGGGGGCAGGAGTTTTAACCCTTCCGGGGTCAGGGGGAGGGGTGCGATGAGGAAAGCCGGGCTGAGGGGTGATGAGGATGTTGAGTGCCGAGCACCCCAAGGGTTTTAAGGTGGGTCCCCAAAAACAGAACGATGGCGGGAGGATTGGCGGCCTTCAAGAAGAGGGCATACGTCCTGGTCACGGTGCGGCCGGGTTACGAGGCCTCCGTGGTGGCGGAGATAGAGAGGATCCCCAACGTGAAGCTATCCGACTTCGTGCACGGGGAGTACGATGTGGTCTGCGTTCTGGAGGGGAGCTACGAGGAGATCGACAAGGCGGTCCTGGCCATCAGGAAGCTCCCCAACGTGATGAAGACCATCACCCTCACGGCCTTCGACACCCACCTGGAGTAGAGGGAGGCCACCGCCGGCCAGGCCAGAGGGAACCTTTTTTTATCGCTCCTTTCCATCTCAGTCGGGGGAAGTTGGAAGAGGAGCTGCGTCTGGTTTTCGAGGCCGAGGGGAGGGCGAAGGAGATCGTGGCCGAGGCGGAGAGGGAGGCCGCCAGGATCCTGGAGGAAGCCAGGAGGAGGGCGGGGGAGAGGAGGGAGGAGCTTAGGAGGGAGGCGGAGGGGAAGGCGGGGGAGGTGAGGAGGAAGTTCGAGGAGAGGGCGGAGGAGGAGCTGAGGAGGCTCAGGGAGAAGACCGCCAGGGAGAAGGAGGAGCTGGAGAAAGGGGCCTCGGGCAGGATGGGGAGGGCGG
>QNVD01000140.1 GCA_004347925.1 Hadesarchaea archaeon | reverse complement strand
CGCCATAGGTCTGCATCAGGCAACGGTTGACAAGCCCCCCGAGCCACGATCTTCGTCTGTCTCCACCCGAGGGGGGAACCAGCCTCCTTCTGGGTTCGGTTGGATGCCTGACTCCCCCCCTCTGTTGCCTCTATATAGGAACCCTCCCCCCAGTGNAGATGATGGAGTTCGAGCAGCTGAAGGACAAGATCCTGACCCTCTTCAGGGAGGACCAGGAGTTCCGCTACGCCATAGCCGGTCTCCTGGGGTGGGAGGAGATCCTGCGCAGGCTGGACAGGCACGAAGAGGAGCTCTCCCGGCTCGGCAGGGAGACGGCGGAGCTCAGGAAGGAGACGACGGAACTCAGGAAGGAGATGACCAAGCTCAGGCAGGACATGATGGAAGGGTTCAGGAGGCACGACGAGGAGATAGCCGAGCTCAGGAGGGAAATGGCCAGGCTGCGCCAGGACATGACGGAGGGGTTCCAGCTCGTGCACCGGCAGCTCTCCGCCCTGGGGGCCAGGTGGGGTCTGATGAGCGAGAGGGCCTTCCGGGAGGGGCTGAGGGGGCTGCTGGAGAGGGAGCTGGGCCTCAGGGTGGAGAAGTGGGCGAGGATGGACAGGGAGGGGAGGGTCTTCGGCCACCCCGGGAGGGTGGAGGTGGACGTGGCCGTGAGGGACGGGAAGGTGGTGCTGGTGGAGGTGAAGTCCCACGTGGGGAGGGCGGACGTCTACTCCTTCAGGAGGAAGGCGGAGTTCTACGAGAAGGTGGAGGGGAAGAAGCCCTCCAGGCTGCTCATGGTCACCCCCTACGCCGAGAGGGAGGCCCTCAGGACGGCGAGGCACCTGGGGGTGGAGATCTACACCGGGGTTTGAGTCCCCGGGCCTGAGCAAAGCCACCGGAACTGCTCGTCGAATTGCGCGGGATCCCTCTGGGGCGGTGCATCCACGTGTTAAGAGGTTCTCTCCCAAGCCGTCTCGGATCGGTCAAAAGGCTTCCATGACCGAGGAGGTCTTCTCATACTCTCAAAGTCGATGGGAGGCCTTCTCAAGCTTCAGGCCTAGTTCCTTCAACTTCTCGAAGTGCTCATCCCCCGTCTTGAGCACCATCTTCCGGGCCATCGCCGTCGCCGCTATGAGAAGGTCCGCATCCGGCAGCGAGGTGCCCTCCTCCCTCAGCTTCCGGTAGAGGCTGCAGTAGGTTTGGACGATCTCGTTGTCCAGACCTTCTACCCGGAAGCTCTCCTCGAGCAGCCGCTTGACATTTTCCCTTTTCCCCTCCCCCAGTCCCCTCAGGACCTCCAGGAGGGTTATGATCGAGATGGCCCCGGGCTCGTACCTCCTCTCCCTCAGCATCCCTATGAGGACGTCCGTATCCAGCAGCTTCATCTCAACGCGAACCTCCCCCTGAACTCCCTGCTCGACTCGATCACGCTTTTCAGGTCCTCATCCGTGAGCGTTTCCGCCAGCCTTTCGAACGCCTCTTCGCCCCTCATCCTCTTCACTTCCGTGTACAGCCCCAGCAGGAACTTGCCCCACTCCTCCCTGCCCTTGGCCCTTTCGAGGAGCCTCTTGACCTCCTCGGGGACGGAGATGGTGGTGTACTTCCTCATTTTGTCACTATAATATTACACAACTAACAATTATAAATTCGACCGAGGTATGGGGCCAGTCACCTTCCAAAGATATCCGGCCTTCATCCCCTCCCCTCAAAAAGATTTATTCTGGGGCAGAAGTTATGTTCTGGGGCAGAACTATGCTGTTCGACGACAGACCAAAGGAAGATAGAAAAGCTCTGTTTGACCGGGAAAAGGAGGTAAATGAGCTGAAAAAGTCGCTGAAGCATCCCATCACCGTGGTAACGGGAATAAGAAGGATAGGAAAAACCTCTGTGCTCAAGGTCTCGCTGAAGGAAATCGGAAGGGAGAGCCTTCTGCTGGGATGCCAGAGGGCTTGGGCCCAACTACGGCAGGAGGGAATTCTTCAACCTGCTCGCGAACTCCCTCCGACCCTCCCTCCC
>QNVD01000014.1 GCA_004347925.1 Hadesarchaea archaeon | reverse complement strand
CTCCCCCCTCCTCCCCCCTTCTCAACATCCAGAAGGAGGAGAGGAGGACGAGGAGGACGGCGACCAGGGCGGCCAGCTTGGCTTCCGGCACATCGTCTTTTAGGGGGCGGAAAATATGAAGGTTCACCCCTACGTAAGTGTTTAGCTTTTTCGGACGAAAAGCTTTTAAATAGGGATATACAAAGGATATCCGAATGAAGAAGGTGCCTCTACAAGTCCGAAGACGTCTCGTGATTGACGGGATTCATGGCTTTTTCATCCGTAAGGTCACCCCTTTTGGCAACAGCGCAAAAGTGGATTGTCCGAAAGAGTATCTGGGCAAGACCGTTTATCTCGTCATCGTGGAAAAATGAAGTGCGAGAATTGTCCCGTTATCCGTGAAAACGAGCGGCTCAAGGCTGAGAACGAGGAATTGAAAGGGCAGAATGAAAGGCTAAAGCATCAGCTGGTGATTTACAAAAGCGCATGTTCGCAACAACGTATGCAAAAATTTTCATCCCGCCGCCGGCGGGAGAGGACTGAGTTACGGTATCCTGGCAGGCCGAAAGGTTATCTTGGTACGACAAGACCGTACCCGAAGCCAGATCGTGTGGTGGAAGCGAACGGGCTTGATATTTGTCCTTTGTGCAAAGGGAAGCTTGGACATCCATTTCGAATCAGACGCAGGATCGTTGAGGAGCTGGGGAATCCTCAACCGGTTGAGGTGATCGAGTACGAAGAATTCCACTATCACTGCCCGACCTGCGATTCTGAGATCATCGACAGGCACCAAGATTGTCCTCCAGAAGGGAGGATGGGTAAAAACGTATGCATCCAAACGACCCTTATGAAGTTCGATGAAAGGCTACCTGAGAGAAAAATCAAGTGCGTCCTCGAGAGACAGGGCTTGTCCATAACACCCGCGACAGTTCTCGATATCCAGCGAAGGGTTGCCGATTGGCTGAGGCCAGAGTACGAAGAGGTCCTTTCGAAAGTGAGGGGATCCGATGTCGTTTACACAGACCAAACGGGCATTGGGGTCGATGGAACCAATCACTGGATCTGGGACTTCGTCACGAACTCAGGGACGCTCATCGCGATAAGGGGCACCAAGGGGAAGAAGGTGCTGGAAGAGATACTGGGCAAAGACTGGAGAGGCACAATCGTTTGTGATGGCTCGAGGTCTCATCACAGCTTCGCCAAAGACCACCCTGGGGTGAGCATCCAGCGATGCTGGGCCCACTTGTTGACCGAGGCCGATGAATTAGCAGAAAAGACCAAGGAAGCCAGGCCTCTGGTCAGGGGTCTGCATCGAATCTACGACAGGCTCAAGAAGGCCCTCGAGGAAGAACCTCCTCCCGATGAGAGGAAAAAGCTGGCAAGGAATGCGAAGAGGGCGCTGAAGCGTTGGATCGACAAACCTTACAGGGGGAAAAAAGTTCAGAAGTTTATCGCCAAGATCCGCAATGGGTTTGACTGCTGGTTCACTTTTGTCATAAAACCTGGGGTCGAGCCAACCAATAACAGGGCCGAACTGGCCCTGAGAGAAATCGTGGTTCAGCGCAAAATAATCGGAACGCTCCGCAACCAGAAAGGGACCTCCATCTATGAGACCATGATGACGCTCCTGACGACATGGAAACAAAAGGGACTCAATCTCCAGGAGGCACTATCAGCGAGTTTAAGCAGAGCTTGGGCGAGAGCAAGTATAAAAAGAAGCTAAACACTTACACCCCTACCGTTTTATGATGAGGGGGAGGGGGGAAAATGTGAAGGGGTCGAGGGGGATTTCGGAAACGGCCGGAGCGGTAATCGTCATCCTTGCCACCGTGGTGGTGATGCTCCTCCTCACCTACCACCTGGGGGTGCTGGGGGAGCCCGCCCCCAGGCTGAGGGGGGCCCTCTCCCTCCGCCTGGCGCCTAGGGGAGGGGAGGTGTGGTCCTTAGGGACCCAGGGGGAGATACACTCCTCCCCCTCCACGGACGGGGAGAGGATCTACTTCGGCTCCAACGACGGGAGGCTGTATGCGGTTTCCCCCCACGGCCAATCCCTCTGGTCCTTCAAAACAGGTGGACCCGTGGTTTCCTCCCCCCTCCTGCTCGGGGATGTCGTCCTCTTCGGCTCCACCGACGGGAGGCTCTACGCCCTGGGGAGGGAAGATGGGAGGATGAGGTGGAGCTTCCAGACGGGGTCTCCCCTCGTCTCTTCACCCTCCAGCTGGGGGGACCTCGTGCTCCTCTCCACCCTGGGGGGAACCGTTCACGCCCTCTCGGCCGAGAACGGGGCCCCGGTCTGGGAGCGCTCCCTAGAGTCCCCCATCCTCTCCTCCCCCGTGGTCTGGGAGAATGCGGTGTACGTGGGGACCTGGGGAGGCGAGCTTTACGCTCTGAGGGCCGAAAACGGGGAGATCCTGTGGTCCCTCCCCGCCCCCTCCCCCCTCACCTCTGGCTTTTCGGTGGAGGGGGGCAGGATTTACCTCCCCCTGGGGCCCTACCTGTACTGCCTGAATGCCGAGAACGGGGGATGGATATGGTACCGGTACCTGGGCTACACCCCCTCCTCCCCCCTGGTGGAAGGGGGGAGGGTCTACGTGGGGGACGAGGCCGGGATGCTTTACTGCTTCAGCGCGGAGAACGGAGAGGAGCTCTGGCGGAGGAAGCTGGGGGGCCCCTTGGTCTCCCGCCCCTCCCTGCAGGGGGGAAGGGTGTACGTGGGGTCCAGGGACAACAGGGTTTACTGCCTGAGTGCCGAGAACGGGGATCTGGAGTGGCGGCCCTTCCCCACCGGGGGGCCCGTCACCTCCACCCCGCTGGTGGTGGGGGATAGGCTGTACGTGGGCTCCTCCGACAACCGTTTGCACTGCCTGAACCTGGGGGAGGACCTTCTGGTGCTGAGGTGGAGGGGGGAGGAGATGAGGGAGGCCCTGGTGCTGGAGAACGGGAGGGTGGAGTGGAGGAACCTGAGGCTGAGGGCGGACAGGAAGAGGATTCAGACCTCCTGGGCCGCCTTCAACGGGGACCCGAACCCCGGGCTGGTCTCCCTCCGTGACGGGGACCTCCTGGAGTTGCGTCCCTCCCCACCCCTCAGGGCGGGGACCTTCCTCATGGCCGCTTACGCCCCCGCGGACCAGCTCCTGGGGGCCTGGGAGGTGAGAGGTGCAGCCTCCGGAGGAGGGTGAGGAGCCAGGCCTCCACCCTTTCCCTCCTCTGCCTGATGAGGTAGAAGGCCAGGGCCGCCAGGGAGAAGTAGAGGATGCCCGCCACCATCCTCTCTTCCTCCCCGAGCCCCAGCCACCCCCTGAAGGGGAGCATGAAGGAGCCCTTCCCCACCCCGTATCCCAGGGGGAGGATCAGGACGGCGGGTAGGAGGGAGCGCCAGGTGTCGAAGCCCAGGGCCCTGCGGAAGACCCTGAAGGTCAGGAGGGAGGCCACGGGGGCGCTGAGCAGGACGGCGTAGGTGACGTAGAACCAGCCCCTGAAGAGGCAGACCTCCCTCACCCCCCCCGAGGGCTCCTCCACCCCCAGCGCCAGCAGGGGTAGGGAGAGGAGGAGGGGGAGGAGCCAGAGGAAGGAAGAGGCGAAGACCAGGTGCTCTATCCTCTCGTAAGGCACCCTCCTCCCCAGCAGGAGGCAGCCGAAGTAGCCTATGGCGCTCACGTACATCAGCGTCCCGGCCGCGGCCGCCCCCCCGAAGAGGGAGTGGAGCCAGAAGAAGGGGCCGGCGTGGAACTCCTCCTTGATGTATCCCGGGTAGAGGAAGAAGTGGAAGGTGTTGTAGAGGAAGCCCAGGTAGAAGGAGACGGCCAGCATGAAGCCCAGGGAGAACCTCCCCTCCCTAACCCTCTCGGGGCGGAGGACCACCTCCTTCCAGGAGCTCAGGACCTCCAGGACCGCCCTCATCCTCCCCCCCTCAGCAGGGCGAGGAAGATCTGCGCCCCGTCCCTCAGGGGGGAGAGCTTGGACCCCCTCTCCTCCCGGTAGGGGACGGGCACCTCCCTCATCCTCATCCCCCTCCTCACCGCCCTCACGAAGATCTCCGTCTCCACCTCGAACCCCCTGCTCTTCAGCCCCAGCGCCAGCAGGTCACCCCTCCTCACCGCGAACATACCGGTGAGCAGGTCGGAGGTGGGCCGGTAGAGGAGGGAGGCCAGCCTGGAGAGGAGGAGGTTTCCCAGCCTCCGGAGGGGGGAGAAGGAGGAGGGGCCCAGCAGCCTGGAGCCCCTCACCAGGTCCGCCTCCCCCGAGAGGAGGGGGGGAAGGAGGGAGGGCAGGGAGGAGGGGGGATAGCTCCCGTCCCCGTCCAGGAAGAGGAGGATCTCCCCCTTGGCTTCCCTCGCCCCCACCCTCACCGCCAGCCCCTTT
>QNVD01000139.1 GCA_004347925.1 Hadesarchaea archaeon | reverse complement strand
CTGGATCTCTACGCCAACGTCAGGCCCTGCAGGTGGTACCGGGGGGTGAGGAGCAGGTACGAGGGGGTGGACCTGGTGGTGATCAGGGAGAACACGGAGGACCTCTACGCGGGGGTGGAGTTCGAGAGGGGGAAGGAGGACACCCGGAGGTTCCTGGAGTTCCTGAGGAGCGTGAAGGGGGTTTCCCTGAGGGAGGACTCGGGGATAAGCCTGAAGCCCATCTCGGAGGGGGGATCGGAGAGGATCGTGAGGTTCGCCTTCGAGTACGCCAGGAGGAACCGGAGGAGGAAGGTCACGGCCGTGCACAAGGCCAACATCCTGAAGTTCTCCGACGGCCTCTTCCTGGAGACCGCCAGGAGGGTGGCCGGGGAGTACCCGGACGTGGAGTTCGAGGACAGGATCGTGGACAACATGTGCATGCAGCTGGTCCAGAAGCCGGAGCTCTACGACGTGCTGGTCTGCCCCAACCTGTACGGGGACATCCTCTCCGACCTCTGCGCCGGGCTGGTGGGNGGGCTGGGGATGGCCCCCTCCNCCAACGTGGGGAGGGAGGCGGCGGTCTTCGAGCCCGTCCACGGCAGCGCCCCCAAGTACGCGGGGAAGAACAGGGTGAACCCCACCGCCGCCATCCTCAGCGCGGTGATGATGCTCAGGCACCTGGGGGAAGAGAGGGCCGCCTCCAGGCTGGAGGGGGCGGTGGCGGCGGTGATAGCGGAGGGCAAGAGGGTGACCTACGACCTGAAGCCCTCCCCCTCCGATCCCTCGGCGGTGGGGACCAGGGAGATGGCCGACGCCATCATCGAGGCCCTGGGGAGGGTCTGAGGCCAAGCAGCTTCAGCATGAACTGCTCCCCCTCCAGGGAGCCCGCGGACCCCCTCGCCCCGTTCCTCTCGGAGAAGGTCAGGTTGTCCTTCCCCAGCCCTGGCCCCCTCATCACGAAGGGAACGGGCTCGGCCACGTGGGTCTTCACCTCCAGGGGGGTGGGGTGGTCGGGGAGAACCGCCACCCTGCAGTCCTCCGGCAGGCCGTCCAGGAGGGGGCCCAGGAGCCTGCGGTCCAGGTCCTCTATGGCCTTCACCTTCATCTCCACGTTCCCCTCGTGCCCCGCCTCGTCCGGGGCCTCCACGTGCACGTAGACGAAGTCGTGGTCCTCCAGGGCCCTCAGCGCGTACAGGGCCTTCCCCTCGTAGTTGGTGTCGAAGTAGCCCGTGGCCCCTGGCACCCTGATCAGGGTCATGCCCGTGTAGACCCCTATCCCCCTGATGAGGGGGACGGCGGAGATGAGGGCAGCCCTGAGGCCGTACTTCCTCCTGAAGCTCTGTAGCCTGGGCCTTCCCCCCTGGCTCCAGAGCCAGATCATGTTGGCGGGGTTCTTCCCCTGCATCTCCCTGGCCCTGTTCACGGGGTGCTCCGAGAGGATCCGCTTGGATTCCAGCATCAGGCGGTTGAGCCTCCTGGCCAGGGGGTCCGAGGGGGGCCTGATCAGGTGGTCCCTGATGGGCTCCCCCGGGATCTCGTGGGGGGGATCCGTCTCCAGCCTGGGGTCGCAGTTCCTCAGCACGAAGACGTGCCGGTAGGTGATCCCCACGTGGAACTCCCCGAACCTGAACCTGCGGTTCAGCTCCCCCAGAAGCTCCGCGGCCTCCTCCGTGGTGATGTGCCCGGCGGAGTAGTCGTGCATCCTGCCCTCCCTCTCCGTGATCAGGTTGCACCTGAAGGCCACATCCCTGGGCCCCAGCCTCACCCCTATGTCCGCGGCCTCCAGCGGCCCCCTTCCCGTGTAGCATCTCTCGGGGCGGTACCCCAGGATGGAGAGGTTGGCCACATCCGAGCCGGGGGGCATGCCCTGGGGCACGGTCTTCAGCATCCCCATCTCCCCCTCCCTGGCCAGGGAGTCCAGGTTGGGCTTGTGGGCCTCCTCCAGCGGGGTCCTCCCCCCCAGCTTTCGCACGGGATGATCGGCCATCCCGTCCCCCAGCACCACCACGTACTTCATCCGAC
>QNVD01000138.1 GCA_004347925.1 Hadesarchaea archaeon | reverse complement strand
ACCCCCCTTCCCAGATGCTCTACCCCCGCCTCCAGGTCGGCGAGCAGGAGCTCACCCTCCCCCAGCCTCAGCCTTTTCAGAACCTCCCTGCTCAGGGCCCCCAGCGGGCAGGCGCACCCCTCCCCAGCCAGCGTGATCTTCCCCACGGAGAGGAGGGAGAGGCCGTCCCTCCTCTTCACGTAGGCCTCCGGGAGCTCCTCCAGCCCGAACTCCTTCCTGGCCAGCACCCCCTCCCCCTCCAGGCTCTCCCGGACCTTCTTCCTCCCTCCCGCCAGCTCCAGCAGGGGAGAGGGGGGCCTCTCGAAGCCCAGGAGTCTGAAGAGGCCGGGGTTGGACTCGTCGGCGTCCACCACCACCACCCGGCGGTTCCTGGAGAGGGCCTCGTGGGCCAAGAGGGCCACCAGGGTGCTCTTCCCGCTCCCCCCCTTCCCACAGACCGCCAGCTTCATCTCAAGGCCTCTCCAGGCGTGCGGATTAAAAAGGTTGGGGGAGGGGAGGGGAGCAGGGATAAAAGGTGAGGGGAGGAAGGAAGAAGAGAGCTTGAGGTCCTCGCGGATCCCCGGTTTTCACGAGATGAGCCTGGAGGAGAGGCTCCGGGTGGTCAAGGAGTTCGCCGGCCTCACCGACGAGGAGGTGGGGATCCTCAGGAACACGGGGTCCCTCGATCTGGAGCTGGCGGACAGGATGATCGAGAACGTGATAGGGGCCACCCACCTCCCGCTGGGGGTGGCCACCAACTTCCTCATCAACGGGAAGGACTACCTGATCCCCATGGCGCTGGAGGAGCCCAGCGTGGTGGCGGCGGCCTCTAACGCGGCCAGGATGGCCAGGATGAGGTACGGCTTCAGGGCCAGCGCCGACGAGCCCGTGATGATAGGGCAGGTGCAGGTCTGCAAGCTGAGGGACCCGCAGGCCGCGAGGGAGAGGATCCTGGAGGAGAAGGGCAGGATCCTGGAGAGGGCCAACGAGCAGGATCCCGTGCTGGTCAAGGCCGGGGGTGGGGCCAGGGACCTGGAGGTGAGGGTGCTGAGCACCCGCCTGGGTCCCATGGTGGTGGTTCACCTCCTGGTGGATGTGAGGGACGCCATGGGGGCCAACGCCGTGAACACCATGTGCGAGGCCGTGGCCCCCCTGATCGAGGAGCTCACGGGTGGGAAGGTCTACCTCCGCATCATCTCCAACCTGGCCACCCACCGGATGGCCAGGGCGGAGGCCTCCTTCCCGAAGGAGGCGCTGGGAGGGGAGGAGGTGGTGGAGGGCATCCTGCACGCCCACGCCCTGGCGGAGGCGGACCCCTACAGGTGCGCCACCCACAACAAGGGGATCATGAACGGCATCATAGCCGTGGCCCTGGCCCTCTCCAACGACACCAGGGCGCTGGAGGCGGGGGCCCACGCCTACGCGGCGCTGGAGGGCTACGGCCCCCTCACCTCCTGGGAGAGGGAGGAGAACGGGGACCTCAGGGGGAGGATAGAGCTGCCCATCGCGGCGGGCATCCTGGGAGGGGCCGTGAGCGTCCATCCGGTGGCCAGGGTCTGCCGCAAGATCCTGGGGGTGAGCTCGGCCAGGGAGCTGGCCGAGGTGATGGCGGCGGTGGGGCTGGCCCAGAACCTGGCCGCCCTCAGGGCCCTGGTGGCGGAGGGCATCCAGAGGGGGCACATGAGGCTGCACGCCAGGAACGTGGCCATAGCCGCGGGGGCCAGGGGGGACCAGGTGGAGAAGGTGGTGAGGAGGATGGTGGAGGAGAGGTGCATCAGGATAGACAGGGCCAGGGAGATCCTGGCGGAGCTGGAGGGGGGCTAGCCCCCAGCCCCGCGTCCGGTTCCCCGGGGGGCCGGGTTCAGGCGCTGCGCGGCGGCTTCCCGCGCTCCCTCTTTATAAAGCCCCTCCGAAGAAGTAGGGGGGAGCGGCATGGCGGTGGACTTCGACCGGGTGGTCTCCGAGATAACCAGGCAGACGGGGATGAGGAGGGAGGAGGTGCTGGCCAGGATAAGGGAGAAGGAG
>QNVD01000137.1 GCA_004347925.1 Hadesarchaea archaeon | reverse complement strand
GAGGTGGTGATAGCGGACAGGAACGTGGAGAGGGGGAGGGAACTGGCCGGTGAGCTGGGGGACAGGGTCTCGGTGAGGGGGGTGGAGGCCGAAGACCCCTCCTCCCTGGTGGAGGCCCTGAAGGGGGCGGAGGTGGCGGTGAGCACGCTGGGGCCCTTCTACAGGCACGGGGAGAGGGTGCTCAGGGCGGCCCTCCGGGCGGGGGTGAACCTGGTGGACATAGACGACGACTACGATGCCACGGAGAGGTGCCTGGGGCTTGACCGGGAGGCCAGGGAGGCTGGGGTGCTGGCGATCGTGGGTCTGGGGGCCACCCCGGGCCTCACCAACCTGATGGCCAGGCTGGGGGCGGAGGGGATGGAGGCGGAGGAGGTGGACACGGCCTGGGCCTGGACGGCGGTGGACCCCTCCATGGGTCCCGCCATCGTCCACCACTTCTTCCACGCCATCACGGGGGAGGTCCCCACCTACCGGGAAGGGGAGTGGGTGAGGGTGAAGGCCCTCTCCGAGCCCGAGGTGGTGGAGTTCTCTCCTCCCCTGGGCAGGATGGAGGTGGGCCACGTGGGGCACCCCGAGCCCGTCACCCTGCCAAGGTACCTGAGGGGGGTGAGGAGGGTGACCAACAAGGGCACGATCTGGCCCAGGCTGCTGGCGGAGGTGGCGGGAACCTTCGCCAGGATGGGGCTGACCGAGCTCAGGGAGGTGAACGTGCGCGGCCAGTCCCTCTCCCCGCGGGAGTTTCTGGTGGAGCTCACCCTCAGGCTGGAGGAGCTCGCTCCCCCGGAGCTGATGGAGGAGGCGGCCAGGGAGCTGGAGGCCTTCGGGGAGTACGCGATGGGGGTGGGGCTGAGGGTGGAGGTGAGGGGGAAGAGGGAGGGGAGGGAGGTCAGGCGCTTCTACTCGCTCGCCTCCCCCTCCGCCGTGCGGGCCACCGCCCTGCCCGCCGCCCTGGGGGCGCTTTGGGTGCTGAGGGGGGAGGTGGGGGGGAAGGGCGTCCACGCCCCGGAGGGGGTGATCGAGCCCTCCCGCTTCCTCAGGGAGGTGGCGGGGGAGCTGGAGATCTGGGAGGGGGAGGAGAGGAGGGGGAGGCTGGGCGGAGGATAGATGCTCCCGGCTCTCCTCAGTTCCTTCGCCACGGTGCTGGTGGCCGAGCTTGGGGACAAGACCCAGCTGGCCGCCCTCCTCCTCTCCTCACGCTACGGGGCCAGGGAGCTCTTGGGGCCATGCTGGCGGTCTGCCTGCTGGACGGGGCGAGCATCCTCCTGGGAGGGGCCCTCGGTGAGCTCTTCCCCTCCAGACCGGTTTCCCTGCTGGGCGCCCTCCTCTTCCTCGGCTTCGGAATCTGGTCCCTCCTGGATCGTGGGGAGGGAGAGGGAGGGGAAAGGAGGGCGGGGTCGGTCCTGCTCAGTTCCTTCCTCACGGTTTCCCAGATGGAGCTGGGGGACAAGACCCAGATCTCCGTCTTCGCCCTCTCCACCCGCTACCCCCTCCTCCCGGTCTTCCTGGGGGCGGTGCTGGCCTACCTCCTCCTCATGGGGGCGGGAACGGCGGCGGGGAACCGCCTGAGGTCCTTTCTTGAGGGGAGGGAGCTGAGGAGGGTCTCGGGGGTCCTCTTCCTCCTCTTCGGCCTGCTCTTCCTCCTGACCCTCCTTTGAGCCCTCAGGATTCAACGGGTGCAGCCACAGGTGCAGCCCCGATTCCCCCACCTCAGCTTCCGGAAGGTGGCCTCCCCCGGAGAAGGATCAGCCCAGGAGCTCGTCGGCGTCCTTCAGCCTCTCCGCGGTGAGACCGACGAGCATCCCCACCTGCTCCGCGTTCAGGTAGTGGGAAACGGACTCGTCGAAGAGGATCTCCAGCGAGGCGGGGAACTCCTCGTCCGCCAGCGTGAGCACGAGGGTGAGGGGGATGAGGGGGAGGGGCCTGAGCCTCACCGCGTAGTCCCCGTAGCCCACCTTCACCTCCGATCCCCCCAGCACCTTCGCCGCCTCCACCAGCCTCTCCCCCCTAGATCCGAACCTCTG
>QNVD01000136.1 GCA_004347925.1 Hadesarchaea archaeon | reverse complement strand
CACCAGGAGGGCCCTCCCCACCCCCCCGAAGCCCGCCAGCCAGTTCCTTGCCCTCATCCCCTCCTCTCCGAGAGGAGCCTCTCCACCTCCTTCTCCAGCTCCCCGGCCGGGGCCACCTCCAGGCTTATCCGCTGGGTCTGCCCCCTGGGATGGAGGGAGAGGGGCTCCACCTCCAGGATCCCCAGGGCCTCCAGCCTGCGCAGGTGCTCCAGCATGACGGAGTGGTGCCTGGGCTTCTCCCCGTGCTCCTCGCACACCACCTCGTAGGCCCTCCTGAGCTCCCCGGTGGTGAGCGACCCCGCCTTCCTCAGCCCCCTGGCCGCCGCCAGCAGGAGAAGGAGCTCGTGGGGGGAGAGCTCCGAGAGGACCTCCCTCCTCAGCTCGGGGTAGAGGGAGGCCCTGGCCTCCCTGAGGTGCTCGGGGAGGACCGTCCTGCTTCCCCGCGCGTCCGCCAGCATCCCCGCCCTGAGCAGGAGCTCTATCCCCATCCTGGCATCCCCCCTCCTGGAGGCCATCTCCGCCGCCAGCGCCAGGCTCTCGTCCGGCAGGGCACCCCTCCTGAAGGCCTCCTCCCTCCTGGCCCTGAGGATCTCCTCCAGCTGCTCCCTGGTGTAGGGGGGGAGCTCCAGGTGGTGTCCCAGGAAGGTGGCCCTGGTGGGCTCGTCCAGCTCCGCCAGGAACCTACGGTCCCTGGAGATGGAGAGGAGGCTGATCCTGGAGGCGGTCTCCCCCGTCCTGCTCAGGGAGTAGAGGAGGTCGGGGCCGTGCCTGAGCACCAGGTAGTCCACCTCGTCCAGGATGAGGAGGAGGTGGAGGCCGTGGTGACGGAGGTGCTCCACCAGGAGGGAGAGGAGCTCCCCCCTCCCCACCCCCCTCTCGGGCCAGCCGGGAAGGAACTTCCTCACCGCCTCCAGGAGGAGGGAGTAGGGGGTCCTGCCCCTGCAGTTGAGGTAGAGGTGGGAGAGCCTCACCCCCTTTCCCCTCCCCTCCGCCTCCAGCCCGAACCTGCGGGAGAGGGCGGTCTTCCCCACCCCCACCCTCCCGGTGATCAGCACCCTGCAGGGCATCCCCCCCTCCAGCATGGGGCGGAAGAGGGAGACGAGCCTGCCGAACTCCTCCTCCCGACAGGGGAGCCTCTCGGGGAGGTAGTCCGGGGAGAGCTTGCTCGGGTCCAGGAAGACGCTTCCCCTCCTGAGCTCCCTGTCGAAGATCTCCCCGAACATCTTCCCCCCTCCTCCCCCCGGGATAAAACCCAAATCGATATGCTTATAGAAGCATAACGACTAAGGTCGGGGATGAAGGGAAGGAACCTCCTCCCCATCCTCTTCTTCCTGGTCCTCCTCCTCCCCGCCCTCCACTCCTCCCTCCGGGGTCCGGGCCTGAGGGTGGCCACCACCACCAGCCTCTACGACACCGGCCTGCTGGAGGAGCTGGCCAGGGTCTACCGGGAGGGGGGAGGGGGGAGGGTGGCCTTTTTCCCCGTGGGAACGGGTCAGGCCTTCCTCCAGGCCAGGAGGGGGGAGGCGGACCTCCTCCTGGTCCACGCCCCGGCGCAGGAGGTGGAGTTCGTGAGGGAGGGGTGGGGGGAGAACAGGAGCGTGGTGGCCTGCAACTTCTTCGTGCTGGTGGGACCCCCCGGGGACCCGGCCGGGGTGGAGAACCTTCCCCCCCTGCTGGCCCTGAGGAGGATAGCGGAGGCTGGCGGGGAGGGGAGGGCCAGGTGGGTCTCCAGGGGGGACCTCTCCGGCACCCACCTGAAGGAGAACGAGCTCTGGAGGGAGGCGGGATACGATCCGGAGAACCTGAGGAGGGAAGGGTGGTACCTGGAGACGGGGGCGGGGATGGGGCAGACCCTCCTGGTGGCGAGCGAGAAGGGGGCCTACACCCTCTCGGATCTGGGGACCCTCCTGACCTACCTGGGGAGGGGGCTCGTGAACCTCAGGGTGCTGGTGAGGGGGGGAAGGGAGCTCCTGAACGTCTACTCCGCCATCCCGGTGAACCCGGAGAGGGTGAGGGGGGTGGACGGGA
>QNVD01000135.1 GCA_004347925.1 Hadesarchaea archaeon | reverse complement strand
TCTCCACGCAGGTTCCGCAGGCGGTGCAGAGGGAGGCGTCTATCACGGGGAGGGGATCGAGCTTGATGGCCTGAACCGGGCAGGCCTTCTCGCAGATCCTGCACTTGATGCACCCGCTGGCGCAGGAGGCGGTCACCTCCTTCCCGGGGGCGGGGGAGTTGCAGAGGAGGAGGACCTTGGTACCCGCCGGCTGGAGCCTTATCACCCCCCTGGGGCAGGCCTGCTCGCACAGCCCGCAGCCCGTGCACCTCTCCTCCTCCACCACCGGGAGTCCCCCCTCCAGCCTGAGGGCCCCGAAGGGGCAGGCCCTGACGCAGTCCCCCATCCCCAGGCACCCGTAGGGGCAGGCCAGGGGCCCCCCGGCCAGGTCGGAGAGGGCGGAGCAGGTCCTCTCCCCCCTGGCCTCGAAGAGGATCTTACCCTGCCCCGTGCACCTCACCCTGGGGAACCTCCTCTCCTCCTCCCCCTTCACCTCCACCCCCAGGATCCTCCCTATCTCCCTCCTCTCCTCCGGCCCCAGCAGCCTGCACTTCCCCAGCAGGGAGGGGTCCTTCACCACCTCCTCCGCCAGCGCATCGCATCCCCCCCTCAGGCCGCAGGCCCCGCAGGAGGCCCCCGGCAGCCTCTCCCTGACCTTCTCTATCCTCTCATCCACCTGGACGGCCAGCTTCCTGGCCGCCACCACCAGCATGACGGCGAAGGCCGCCCCCACCACCCCCAGCACTCCCGCCTCCTCCAGCATCTACTCCACCATCCCCCCGAAGCCCTGGAAGGCCAGGGCCAGCAGGGCGGCGGTGATGAAGGCCAGCGGTAGGCCGCGGAAGGAGGAGGGGGCCTCGCAGATCTGCAGCCTCTCCCTCATGCCCGCCATCATGAGGATGGCCAGGGTGTAGCCCAGACCCGTGGCGAAGCCGTTGACCACCGAGGCCGCGAAGGAGTACCTCTCCACGTCCACGTTGATGAGGGTCACCCCCAGGATGGCGCAGTTCACGGTGATGAGGGGGAGGTAGATCCCGAAGGCCCTGTACAGGGGAGGGGAGAGCTTCCTGATGGTGATCTCCACCAGCTGGACGAAGGAGGCTATCACCAGGATGAAGGCCACGATCCTCATGTACTCTATGTGGAAGGGAACCAGGAGGTACTGGTAGACGAGCCAGGTGATGAGGGAGGAGCAGGTGGCCACGAAGGTCACGGCCATCCCCATCATCACCGAGGTCTTCAGCCTGGTGGAGAGGCCGAAGAAGGAACAGAGACCCAGGAACTTCGTGAGCACGATGTTGTTGATGAAGATGGCCGCCACCGCTATTCCCAGGAGGTTCTCCATCTCACACCACCCTCGCCTTCTTCATCAGGGCCAGCAGGATGCCCATCACCAGGAAGGCCCCCGGCGGCAGGATCATCCCCACCGCTGGGGAGGAGAGGATCCCGGGGATCACCTGGTGGCCGAAGACCACGATCTTCCCCGTTCCGAAGAGCTCCCTGAGGAAGGAAATGACCAGGATGGAGAGGGAGAAGCCCACGCTCATCCCCAGCGTGTCCAGGAGGGTCTCGGAGACGGGGCGCTTGGAGGCGAAGGCCTCGGCCCTCCCCAGCACGATGCAGTTCACGGTGATGAGGGGGAGGAAGATCCCCAGCTGCTCGTAGAGGGAGGGGGAGTAGCCGTGGATCAGCATCTCCACGATGGTCACGAAGCTGGCTATGATGACGATGAAGGTGGGTATCCTGACGTCCCGGGGAATGAACCTCTTCAGGAGAGAGATGAGGAGGTTGGAGAGGACGATCACGAAGGTGAAGGCCAGGGACATCCCCAGGGCGTTCTCCACCCTGGTGGTGATGGCCAGGGTGGGGCAGAGACCCAGCACCAGCCCCAGCACGGGGTTCTTCCTCAGGATCCCCTTGGTGAACTCCTGCAGCTTCATCCCGCCCACCCCCTCAGGTTCTCCAGACCGCTCCTCACCGCCCTCACCACCGCCCTGGAGCTGATGGTGGCCCCCGTCACCCCCTCTATCTCTCCCCCGTCCTTCTTAAGGGCCATC
>QNVD01000134.1 GCA_004347925.1 Hadesarchaea archaeon | reverse complement strand
CCTCCCTGAGGTGGGAGGGGGTGGTGGAGGGGATGAGGGAGTTCAGGAGGGAGTTCGGGGGAGAGTTCGCCGTGGAGGTGATGGTGATCCCCCAGAACCTGGAGGCCTGCGGGAGGATCGCGGAGGTGATCAGGACCATAGGGCCAGACGAGGTTCAGGTGAACACCCCCCTGCGCCCCAGCCCCGTGAGGCCCCTGAGGAGGGAGGAGCTGGAGGGGGTGCTGGGCAGCTTCGAGGGGATGAGGTTCAGGTGGGTCTACGGTGAGGAGAAGCCGGAGGTGGGGAGGAGGGTGGGTTTCCGCAGGCTCAGGCTCCTGAAGAGGACGGGTGAACCCTGATTGTCACCAACGTGAACGGATGGGAGCTGTAGAACGGCGGTTCCTCTAACCTTTTTATCAGAGCATCCCGCGTAGCCTTGAGCCCCTCACCCCCTTTGCTCGAGGTGCCCAGCAGACTCCTCCTTCCCGACCCTCCGAGGCCCTTGAGGGCTCAGTCCCTCCTGCTCCGCGGGCCTGAACTATCTCAAGCCTGGCTCAGTCTCTGAACTCCAGCACGAACTCATCCCGTGAGGGGTCCAAGTGAATTCTTACCTGCATTTTCCTCAAAAAATCCATTCCTATGATGTTGGGGTACTTGTAGAGGTTTTGATCCCATTTGTCCTTCGGGCACCGCGGCTCCAAAATGTAGAACGAACCATACGGGAGGGAGTGCCTTTTGCCCTCTTCGTCCTTGAAAATGAGTTCTGCTCCCGTCAGAAGCTTGGGCACGAACCAATACCCCCCCAAGCTGATTGGCCTACCGGCTGGACGGAGTTTGGAGAGAGGAAGTTGCAACCTCACGATGTCTCTGGGGGTCAAGCCGGTGAAGGGGGATCCCGTGTCCACCAGCGCGCTGACGATGGTTCCCCACACCCGGCACCTGGGGCAGCGGAGGGTGAACTCGACGAAAGGGCTGGGATCACCCCCGGCAAAAATCGGCTTGAGGAATCCCTTCTTCCTCCACATCAGAGGATGCACGCGAAGGACCTGGGGGCTATGGGCTCCACTAGGACCTTGTTGGGGGGAATCCTCTTCTCCTTCAGCCACTCCAGGACCTCCTCCAGGGTTTCGGAGGCTTTCAGAACCTTCTTCCTCCTTATCACGAGGAACTTCCCTTCATACTCCCCCGCTAGCCTCCCGTAGTTTTCTGCAAACCACCTGTAATCGCTCTCTTGGATGAGTTCCTCGGCCTCGTCTATTTCCTCCCCCTCCGGCAAAGTTTCCATCCTCTTGGTCATTTTCCCACCGTTTTTCTCCGCTGGTCTTCATTTAAGGGTTTTCTTGGAGGAGAAACAACCGTGTGATTTTTCAAACAACCAATAAGGAGAGAGATTGGCCTCACGGGGAAAGGCGGGAAAGATGGCGAGTTCCGGTCCCCCTCGTTCCGGGCTTTGCCCTTCGGCCAGGATTACCGCAGAAGGGGAACCCTCTTTCCCCTGTATGAACATCCACCGAATCGGTGTTAACGGTGATGGTCACCCCCCAGAAGCCGGGGGAAGCCGGAGGTGGGTAGGTTCCTGAAGAGGACGGGTGAACCCTGAGGATTTTTTTATCCGGCGGAGAGAAATAGAAAGGCCGCCGTAGCTCAGCCGGCAGAGCGACCGCCTCGTAAGCGGTAGGTCGTGGGTTCGATCCCCACCGGCGGCTCCACGAGACCTGACCTCTCTCCCGCCTCCGGTTCAGTTTCGCGACCTTTCCCGCTCCCAGAACCCCTAATTAGGGAGTGGGGAAAGGAGCGAGATGGATTCCTCCATCCTGGTGGTGGGGAACGAGATCCTGGACGGGACGGTGAGGGAGGAGAACGCCTCCTGGCTGGCGGGCAGGCTGAGCGCGCTGGGCTTCAGGGTGAGGAGGATAGGGGTGGTGGGGGACGGGATCGAGGAGATAGGGGAGGGGCTGGACTGGGTCCTGAGGGGATCCCCCCTGGTCTTCGTCTGCGGGGGCCTGGGGGGAACCCCGGACGACAGGACCAGGGAGGCCGTGGCGCGGAAGCTGGGGCTGAGGCTCG
>QNVD01000133.1 GCA_004347925.1 Hadesarchaea archaeon | reverse complement strand
CTTCCTGTAGCCACTGGCGATGATGGTGGCGTGGATGTCCTGGTCCAGCAGCTCCTCCGCCTTCTTCAGGAGCTCGCCCGCCAGGACCACGGCGGTGGTGGTTCCGTCCCCCGCCTCGTTCTCCTGGGTCTTCGCGATCTCCACCATCATCTTGGCGGCGGGATGCTCCACATCCATCTCCTTCAGGATGGTGACCCCATCGTTGGTGATCGTGATGTCACCCAGGCTGTCCACCAGCATCTTGTCCATTCCCCTGGGACCCAGGGTGGTGCGCACGGCCTCCGCTATCACCCTGGCCGCCATGATGTTCATGTGCTGGGCGTCCCTGCCCAAGTACCTGACGGCCTTCTCCGGCAGGATCAGGACGGGAGTACCACCCAGCTGAGCCACCGGCGCCGCCATCTCACCACCTCACAAGCTCTTAGAATCAAATAGGTTAATCAGAGTTCCCCTATAAAAGATTTTCTCTTTTCCGTTTCCGGTTTTCCGCCTTTCTTAACCCGGAAGGGTGGGAGATGGATCCCAAGGCCCTGCACAAGCTCAGCTACGGGATCTACGTCCTCACCTCGAGGGACGGGGAAAAGCTCAACGGGCAGATCGCCAGCACCGTCTTCCAGGTGACCTCGGATCCCCCCAGGTGGCGGTTTGCGTCAACAAGAACCTCACCCACGAGTTCATCTGGAGGAGCCGCTGAGGAAGCACCTCAGGTGGGAGGAGGAGCTGATGGGTAAGATAGGCTCCGTGCTCCCGCAGGTTGAAAACGAGAAGGTGAGGATGCTGCTGGAGGCCATCCTGGCGGACGAGAGGAGGCACCATCTCCTCCTGAAGAGGGTGCTGGAGCTGCTGGTGAGGGGGGAGACGGTGACGGGGGAGGACCTATGGGACCTCCTCTGGAAGAACGTGCCCTACCACGGAGCCCCCGGAGGGTAGGTTTAAAGGTGGGGGACGGGAAGGAGGAGGAGAGCTTGAAGAAGGGAGAGAAGTACCGCTGCCAGAAGTGCGGGCTGATCGTGACCATAGAGAGCCCCTGCACCTGCACGGCCTGCGACCTGATCTGCTGCGGCCTCCCCCTCAAGCCCGTCAAGAAGTGAGGGGGGGCCCGGGCGGCTGAAGGCCGGTGAGGGGAGAGAGATGAGCATACCCCAGCTCCTCTTTTCCTCCCTCTGGTTCATCCTCCCCGCCTACGCCGCCAACATGACCCCGGTGGTGACGGGAGGGGGGAGGACCATCGACGGGGGGAGGAAGTTCCTGGACGGGAGGCCCCTGCTGGGGCCGGGGAAAACCGTGAGGGGGTTCGCGTGCGGCGTCCTGGTGGGCTCCCTGGTGGGGATGGTGCAGGCCCTCCTCCACCCCCTCCTCGAGCCGCGGCTCCCCCTACTGCTGGGGGGACCGCTGGAAACGGCGCTGGCGGGCTTCCTCCTCTCCCTGGGGGCCATGCTGGGGGACCTGGCCGGAAGCTTCCTGAAGCGAAGGATGGGGGTGGAGAGGGGCGAGCCCTTCCCCCTCCTGGACCAGCTGGACTTCGTGGCCGGAGCCCTCCTCCTCTCCCTTCCCCTCATCCTCCCCCGCCTCACCTGGGGGGTGCTGGCGGTGCTCCTCCTCCTCACCCCTCCCCTCCACCTCCTCACCAACTACGCGGGTTACAGGATGGGGCTGAAGAGCAGGCCCTACTGAACCCCTCCCTTTTTAGAGGGCACGGAGGAGGGGGAAAGGTGAGGTTCCTCCACCTGAGCTGGGAGGAGGTGCAGGGGCTCTGCGAGAGGCTGGCGGAGAGGATCAGGGAAGCGGGCTGCTCCCCCGACCTGGTGGTGGCCGTGAGCCGCGGGGGCTTCCCGGTGGGGAGGATCCTGTGCGACCTGCTGGGGGTGGAGGAGCTGGCCTCCGTGCAGGTCAGGTACTACTTGGGACCCGGGGAGACGGGGAGAAAACCGGAGGTGGTCCATCCCCTCAACGCGGAGGTGAGGGGGAGGAGGGTGCTGGTGGCCGACGACGTGGCGGACACCGGCCACTCCCTGGCCGCCGTCAGGGAGCTGCTCTCCGGGAGGGGGGAGAAGGAGCT
>QNVD01000132.1 GCA_004347925.1 Hadesarchaea archaeon | reverse complement strand
CTCTACTTCTCCTTCGAGTATCCCCCCTTCTTCGTGGGGGGCCTGGGCACCTACGCCTACGAGATGTCCAGGCGCTTCGCCAGGAGGGGGCACAGCGTCACGGTCTTCGCCAAGAACCCCGGGAACGTCCCCACCTCCGACCTGGAGGAGGGGGTGGAGGTCCACAGGCCCCTCACGGTGGATGCCACCGACCTCCTCCCCCTCATCGTCCCCGAGGACGTGAAGCACTGGCCCCCCCATGCCCAGAGCTACTTCGCCGAGGCCTTCATCTACAACATCCTCTCCTCCACCAAGGTCTGCAACCAGCTGGTCAGGGCGGAGCAGAGGACGTTCGACCTGATCGTGGCCCACGACTGGATCTCCGGAATAGCGGGGATAACCTGCAAGAAGGACCTGAAGAGGCCCTTCGTCTTCCACCTGCACTCGGTGGAGGAGGGGAGGGTGGGGGACGGCTCACCCACCGTCAAGAGCCTGGAGAGGCTGGCCGCCAAAACGGCCGAGGTGGTCATAACGGTTAGCTACGCCATGAGGGACCAGCTGATCTCCCTGGGATACGAGGAGGGGAAGATCAGGGTGATCTACAACGGGGTGGATGAGCAGAAGTACGATCCCTCCAAGGTGGCGGAGGAGGAGGTGAGGGAGCTCCGGGAAAAGCTGGGGGTGGGAGCCGATCCCATGATCCTCTTCGTGGGCAGGCTCTCCTGGGTGAAGGGGGCGGACACCCTGGTGAGGGCCATGCCCCTCATCCTCTCCGAGGTGCCCAGCGCCAAGCTGGTCCTCCTGGGGAAGGGGGAGCAGGAGAAGATGCTCAGGGACCTGATAAGGCAGCTGGGGGTGGAGAAGAGCGTGATCACCGAGTTCCAGTACGTGAGCGAGAGGGAGAGGATCCTGCACTACGCGGCGGCCGACGTGGCGGTCTTCCCCTCCAAGTACGAGCCCTTCGGAATCGTGGCCACGGAGGCCATGAGCATGGGCAAGCCCGTGGTGGTGGGGGCGAAGGGGGTCTCGGGCTTCAGGGAGCAGGTGATCCACTCCGGGCCGGAGAGGTGCGGGGCCCACGTGAACCCCGATGATCCCTACGACATAGCCAAGTTCACGGTGGAGTTCCTGAAGGACGAGAAGCTCAGGAGGGAGCTGGGCAGGAACGCCAGGAAGAGGGTGCTGGAGAAGTTCACCTTCGACCTGGCCGCGGACAACACCCTCATGGTCTACGAGCAGGTCCTGCAGAACCACTCCCCCAGGTGACCCCAACCTATTTGCGGAGGAAAAGCGGAGAGGAGGATGGATGAGGATAGCGATGCTGGCCTGGGAGTCCATGCACTCCATCTGGATAGGGGGGCTGGGGGTGGTGGTGAGCAAGCTCTCCGAGGAGCTCGCCAAAAGGGGTCACGAGGTTCACCTCTTCACCAGGTGGGTGGAGGGCCAGGAGGAGCACCAGGAGCTTGGGGGGGTTTACTACCACCGGTGCAAGTTCGACCCAGGCCGCGATCTCTTCTCCCTCACCCGCAACATGTCCCACGCCATGGTGGCCGCCCTGAGGTGGGTGGAGGGAAGGGAGGGGAGGTTCGACCTCATCCACGGGCACGACTGGCACGTGGTGGAGGCCCTGCACCTGCTCAGGCAGGAGGGGAGGCGCCTGGTCTTCACCTACCACTCCACCGAGTACGGGAGGAACGGGAACAGGTTCGGGGACTGGTGGGAGTTCAGGGAGGTTTCGGGAAAGGAGTGGTACGGGGGTTACCTGGCGGACAGGGTGACCACCGTTTCGGCCTCCATGAAGAGGGAGGTCTGCTGGCTCTACCGCCTTCCCGAGGAGAAGGTGGAGGTGGTGCCCAACGCGGTGGTGGCGGAGGAGTTCAGGAGGGAGGTGGATTCCGAGAGGGTGAGGGGGGAGTACGGGCTGTCCTCCGGACCCCTGGTGCTCTTCCCGGGCCGCCTGGAGTACCAGAAGGGTCCCGACCTCCTGTTGGAGGCCGTTCCCAGGGTGCTGGAGAGGAGGGGGGAGACGAGGTTCGCCTTCACGGGGACCGGGAGCATGAGGGGGAGTCTGGAGGGGAGGGCGAGG
>QNVD01000131.1 GCA_004347925.1 Hadesarchaea archaeon | reverse complement strand
TCTTTCGGTTCATTTCACCCCAGATCTGCCCCGCCGGGGCAGAAAACGGGAGGAATTCTATTCCCTAACTTTTTGCGGAGTTACGGTTATAAATCCACCGAGCTCCGTGACCCAACCTTTTTAAGAGGACCAGTCTATTTTCTTAGGTGCCCCTGGTACTGACGAAGGAGTGGTTCGAGAGCATTCGCGATGCCTGGAACTCCGATCCCTCCAACATAAAGAGCCTGGAAGGGGTCAACGAAAAGGTTCTTTGGATCGTGGAGGAGCTACCCCTCTCCAAGCTCCCGCCGGAGATGGAGAAGGCCATCCTGGAGGAGGGGATGATCGACGAGGCCCTCTTCAGAAGGGCCAAGGAGAAGGATAGGGTGGAGCTGCTTCTGGAGTGGAAGGATGGGAGGCTGGTGGATTTCAGGCCCGCCAGGGGGGGGGAGGAGTACACGGCAAGGATGAGGGGGAAGTACTCCGTTTTCGAGAGGATAAAGACGGAAGAGGACTTCCTCTGGGCCAGCATGGACAGGGAGATAGACTTCAGGGGGAGGCTCTTCGAGTTCACCAGGAGGCTGGACGGGTACACCAAGTTCACGCTCATCATGGTGTCCAAGACGGACCTGATCTGAGGTGAGAAGATGGAAACGATGGAGGAAAGGAGCGCCAGGGAGAAGGCGGCCTGGGAAGAGTGGATCAGGCAGATGGGGATGGACAAGATCTGGGAGAGGCTCAGCGCCGTTAATCCCTTCCCCGGTAAGATCCCGCTGAGCGTGGAGATCTTCGCCTCCATGCCCGTCTGGAGGCACATCTTCAGGCATCTGGGCATGACCCCGGAGAGGTGGCAGAGGCTGAAGTACGAGAACTTCGTGGAATGGGCCTACCGGATAGAGCAGGCGGTGGAGACCTGTTCCCGCCTTCTCAGGAATCCTCCTCCTTCGCAGGAGCTCCACCACATGGACAACCTATGCTATCTGAGCCATCCCCCCGCTTACCTGTGCAAGGCGGATGTGGGCAAGACCACCTGCCAGATGCTGTACGGGAAGTACGCCACCGTGGAGTACGTGCACGTGGACGATTTCACGAGAGAGGTTTACTGGATCCTGGGCTACCACAACGAGGACGGCCTTCCCGTCCACAACTGGCTACTGGGAGCCTCCGAGGAGATCTCCCAGTACTTCGACGAGGAGGACGAAAAGCGCTTCTTCGGCAAAATGGAGATCTGGACGGGGGCCCCCAACAGGCGGGAGCTGGACGACAGGCTAAACAGAAGGCACCTCAGGACGGGAGTGAAGGTCAGGGAGGTGCCCAAGTACTACTGGGATCCTTACGACTGGGGGGCGGGGGTCAGGGACGTGATCATGGACATGCGCACCGAGCTCTTCTCCAAGTGGCTCCACGCCACCCTCTACATCGCGGGGGTTTCGGCCTACATCAGCACCATAGCCCAGAACGCCCTGATGAGCAGCGAGTTCTTCCTCTATGTCTACTACGGCCTCAACACCTCGGCGCTGGGTCTGAGGTACAACCTCTTCTCCTACGTTCCCCTCCCACCCATCCTCCGCACCCTCCTCTCCCTGCCCCAGGAGACCTTCGTGAAGCGCATGAGCGAGCTCTTCCTAGGAGGATACAACACCGTCCACAAATACGCCTGCCCGGAGAAGAAGATCCCCAACCTCTTCAAGATCCGGAAGTTCCAGTGGGAGCACGGCCAGTTCTATCCCCACGTTAAGGGGATCCTGCCCCCCTTCGTCCTGGCCAGGGCCATTCCCCCCTCCCTGGAACCCATCCAGCTCAGGCAGTACCTGGAGACCCCGCCCAGCAAGGAGTTCCTGGAGGTGCTGGAGAGCGAGGGTGGTCTTAACAAGGAAACGGGTCAGCTGCCCTCCATTCAGGAGACGGGGAGGTTCCACTTCATCTTCGATCCCTCCGTGGAGCCCCTCCGCCCCAGCGACTTTCCACCCCTGGACCCCAACAAGGGTCAGATCTGGCCTTTCGACCTGACCAGGGAGAAGCTGGAGATCATGGTGGAGGAGGGCTACGACGGCTCCGGGAGAAACGTGGAGTACTACAGCAGGCTGGCGGACAAGA
>QNVD01000130.1 GCA_004347925.1 Hadesarchaea archaeon | reverse complement strand
TAAGTCCCAGGGGCCAGGTTCCGGTTTTCGAGCGCTCTGTCGGAGGGGCGGTTCTCCACCCTGAGGGCCAGGATGGTCTGATGGGAGGGATCCTCCTGCTGGTAGGGGACCTGCAGGTTGAAGGCCACGAGCTCGGGGCTGAGGTTCTCCAGGTAGGTCTTACCGACAAGACCGGGCCTCCCCTTCCACCAGTTGTCCAGCCTAAGCCTGAGGGTGTACCGGTAGGTGTTGTGGTAACCGTTGTCGTAGACCCTGGTTCCCCAGGCGCCCATCAGCCTGTTCTCCATGGGGACCAGCCAGTTCTCCGGTTTCACGTAGAGGGCGTTCTCGGGGGTGAGCCCCACGTCCTTGGCCCTCTTGAAGTACTTGCTCACCCACCATTTGTTGTCCAGGCTGTACCAGAGGGTGGCGACTCTGGTGAAGTTGTTGGCGTTGTCCCCTCCCACGTTGTAGACCTTTATGATGAACTCGAAGGTGGTGGAGTCCACCCACTTGTAGCTCACCAGGTAGGGTACGATGGCGGGGCGGTAGAAGTCCTCGTATATGTCGTCCATCTCGGGTGACACCCCGAAGTAGGTGATGGCCTCCACCGAGACCCCCGGATAGGGGGGCTGGGTGAGGATGTTCTCTATCTGGCGGATGATGGGGAGCAGCTTGGCGTTGGTATAATCCCTGGCCACGTTCTCTATCAGGCCGTATAGGGGGCCCGTCCCCTGCCACTTGCTCACGTAGGAGGGGTCCCAGGCCCTGATCACGGGGTTCTCCATGGTGTAGATGGTTTCGAGTCCGTTGACCAGCAGGTAGAGGAACCTGTTGTCCTGGGGTACCCCCCTCTTCGACTGGTCGTAGCTCTTGTAGGCCATGCAGAGCTCGTAGTACTCCTGCTCGCTTATCAGCCCCGGACCCATGTAGTCGTAGAGCTCCCTCAGGTCGTTCTCCAGGTAGCCTCCCGTGGCCTTGCAGGAGTTCAGCAGGAGCTGGAGCTGGCCCGCCAGGTTCTCTATCCTGGGGATGTAGCTCCTGGCCCTGCTGAAGTTCTCGTAGTACCACCGGTAGTTCTCGTTCACCCTGTTCTCTATGGTGGGGGAGAGGGCGGCCACCATCTCCCTCTGCAGGGCGCGCAGCTGCAGGGCCCTGAGGGAGATGCAGGAGTCCACCAGGTTGGGCCCCAGCCAGGCGCTCCCCACCTCGGGGCACTCCAGGGGGTGGGCCATGGTGGCCTGGGCCAGCACCCACCTGCTGGGCTTGTGCACCACCGCCACCTCGTCCCCGATCTTCAGGAAGCCCTGCCGGTAGGAGAAGGAGACCAGCCCTCCCCCCGAGGGAAGGGAGAGGAGGGCGTTCTTCACCTTCTTGTCCGCGGGGAGGGGGGAGGCGTAGAGCACGTACTCCAGCTCGTTCTCCACCGCCTGCCCGTTCACCTTGACCTCCAGGTTCTTCCACCTCACGTTCTCGAAGAGGGTTCCCATGTCCGTGTCCATCAGGAAGTCGGCGTAGAAGGCCTCCCTCACCTCGTCCCCCGACACGTTCACCACCCCCACCGCCCCCCTTCCCGGGAAGTTCCTCCAGAGCTGGAGGAGGGCGTTGGGGGTCTGGCTGAGGTTGGGTCCGCTCACGCTGCGGGCGATGAAGGAGACCCCCACCCCCAGCAGGAAGACCATGGACACCAGGAGAATCGTTCCCAGCAGGGGGGAAACCCCGATCCTCTGCTTCCTCATCAATTAAAACTTCTCTTCATGCCTATTAAACCGCGTTGGGGGGATTCCCCGCCTGGTAACCCCTCAACGGGGGAAGAGGATTCCCAACACCCCATACAGGGCCAGCTCCTCCGCGAAGACCCCCGGCCTCCAGGGCTCCCTCCTCAGCCTGGAGGGGTCCGGCTCCCCCCTCAGGGCCAGGAGCCTCACGCAGGCGGAGAGGGCGCCCACCAAGAAGAAAGGATCCAAGAGGGAGAGGAGGAGGGAGAGGAGGAGGTGGGGAAGGGGAAGGAGCCTCAGGGCCCCCCGCCATCTCCCCTCCCTCCCAGCGTCCAGCAGGTGGAGGATCTCCAGGTGGAGCTGGAGGAGGAAGAGGAGGGAAAGGAG
>QNVD01000013.1 GCA_004347925.1 Hadesarchaea archaeon | reverse complement strand
TGGGGACACCTCATCTTTCCTCTCCTTTTTCACCCCACGCCCCGGCCAGCCAAATAGAATGGGAGGGCCCCTTTAAAAAATCACCTATCTCGAGGAAAACCGTGTTCACGGGTTTCTCATTTCGATTCTTGTGAAAATGGGCCTATCAGTTGCTCCTACCCGGCCCTGCAGCTGCTCGCTGATACTCTCACCGTACACTCCCGGTGACCAGCTCCTTGATCCCCGCCCACCTCCCTGCCTTTGTATTTCAGAAACCACGATAGTTTTATGGCGGGAGAAAGGAGGTGGCGAGATGGGGAGAAAACCGAAAGCAATACGGGAGGCCCTGGGAGCGGCCCTTGGAACCGGGGTCTTCGCCCTAATGGTTCTCCTGCTGAACCGGGTGCTGGGCTGGCCCGATTCCTGGCCCACCCTGGTGGCCACGGGAGGCCTGGCCTTCCTGGCCTCGGCCCTGGTCTCCAAGATCCTCAGGAGGCCCTGGGCGGCCCACGCCGGGGCCGTCTGCGCCCTGGCCCTGCTGGTGGCCTGCCCGCTGGCGGGATGGCCCTTCCAAGTCGGGAGAGAGAAGACGGTCTGGAGGGAGGCGGAGTTTATAGCCCATCTGTTGGAGACCGAGGATAACGGACCGGTGGAGAATGTGGGGATATTCTTCCAACTCCCCACCGTAGACAACAAGCTCCCCACGGTGCGGGTGGCCTGGGGCCTGTACTACATGGATAATGAGAACAACCTGCGGTTAGAGGTGGCCTTCCGGTGGAAGGATGGGTGGGAGATGGAGGAAGTCTGGGAGAACACCCACCCGGAACGGACGAAGCCTCCAGAGATTCTTGAGCATGGTGTAGGTACGGGCGTATTGGCCATAGTCATTGACAGAATTTACCCGAGGGAAACCGTAATACTGAGGGTTCCAGTTCAAGTTCCCGAAAAGGAAGCCAATAGACTAACCCTTAGAGTTCCAGGGGAAAACTATAGTGGTGCCATGTTCACTCCTGTACGGCCTGAGAATCAGGGTTTCGATAAGAAAATCCGAGTATGGTTTGTTTCAAGACTCTGGAACCCCACGGAGAACGGATTTTACCTTCTGGAAGACTATCAGCGGGTAATTGAGTATGATGGAAAACCTACTGTAAAGTTATACCCACACTTGTCCCCATCTTTCTCGTAGTTCCTCTGCCAACTTGTCTAGATAACTCCCCAACGCCTTCTTCACTTCAAAGGCGAACTCTTCCAAGCTTGAAGTGGGCTTGGTTCTGAGTTCAACTGTTCCCACATACGACACCTGACCGGTCTGGGGGTCCACGAGGAAGTCGTTCGCTACTACGGTGGCGTACCCCTCGTAAGGGAGGGAGTACCTGTCGTGAGCGATGAGCTTGAGCCCAGAGTCCCCACCCGCGATCATAGGGATATTCGGTTCAATAGAGACCACTCCGCTGGAGACCAGGGTCTCGGGGATGTTCTCCCTCACCTCGACGGTATCCCCCACATACCTGATCAGCCCTCCCGCCTCCACCCTGAACTCCGAGCTCGCCACCTCCCTCTCCACCCCCCTGGCGTCCAGAGCGTAGGCCCTCACCCTGGCCACCCCCGGCCCCGCGCTCAGGGAGGTGAAGGCGGGGGGACTGAGGTGTAGCCGGCCGGTTCCCAGGCTTCCCCCCTCGGCCGAGAGGCGCACCGCCCCCGAGTACCCGTTCCTGGGAGAAACCTGCACGGTGGAGGAGGCTGGGCTCCAGGAGGAGGGAACCTCGTAAAGGTGATAGGCCGTGTAGCTCTCGACCACCATCTTGGGCACCCTCCGGACCTCGTAGGTCTGCTGCAGGTTCGTGATCCAGCCCACCTGCGGCTGGGAGGCCGTCTCCGAGCCGTAGACCACCCGGATCCCCGACCTACCGTTCTCCACCCTGCCCACCAAGAGACCGTCCCAAACCCTGGCCCCCAGGGGAGGCTCCTCCCCGCTCCTGGCCACCCACCCGTACACCGGAACCGTTCTGGAGGCCTCGTAGCCGACGAGCACCTGCCTGCTGTAGGGGGTCACGTTCCTGTACTCCCATCCTCCCCCGTTCACGGGTGGAGAGGAGAATTCCTGCCTCCCCCTGTAAACCCATCCATAGTCATCCACCCACCGGACCGACCTGGTGTAGGTGTCGTAGCCGTAGGTGTAAACGGTACCCGTCTGCCGCGCATAGGAGGAGGAGTAGGAGTAGACCTTCTTCCAGTCGTCGCTCCAGCCTCCACCGGAGGTGAAGGAGCCGCCCCTGTAGGAGGTGAAGGTCTCGGTCCCGCTCCCCGCGTAGTACCAGGATCCCCAGCCCGGCGGGAACCAGCGCCAGTTCCTCCTGTAAAGGGTGTAGCTGTAAACGTAGTAGGTGGTGTAGATCGAGGAGCTCCTCACCCACCACCGCACGGCGCCCGTCTCGGAGGTCTGCACCCAGGCCCCATCGTAAATCCCGGAGGGTAGGCTGGAGGTGTTGGCTCCCACGGTCACGGATCCCGTGCGGGTCCAGCTCCCGTACTCCTTGTGAGACCCGATCTTCTCCCACCGGTAGACCTCGGCCGTCCAGTAGGTCTCGGTCCCGTACCGGGGATCCACCCGCCATCCCTGCGCCCTCAGCTCCTCCACCCTGTTGTGCTCCTCCCGGTAGGTCGCGCTGTACCAGTTCCCGCTCACCTTCACCCACCGGTATCCGGGAGGAAGGGACGGGAGGTCCGTGCTCAGTGGACCCACCCCGTAAATGGTGTGGGTCCTTCCGGTGGGGGTCCACCCCCCCTCGGAGGTAGACAGGGAAAGGGTCTCGGTGCGGCTCCCCGTCTGCGCGTACTCCTCCCACCGGTACCCGGTGGGGACCCTCACCTCCTCGTACACGGGGTTCCCGCTAGCATCCCTGGCCTGCACCGTCCTCTGGGCGGTGTAAGGAACCCCTACCGTGGTGTAGGAGGAGGGAGGGGAGGAGGCCGACCCGGGCGAAAGGGAAAGGGAGAGGGGGTCGAAGAGGAACTCCAGCACACCCAGGTCCCTAGTCCTCCCGGAGGAGAGGGAGCCGTGCACCACCAGGTTCCCCCCCTCCCTGTAAATCTCCAGGTTCTCCCCCTCCGCCCTCCGCAGGAGGGAGGAAGAGGGACGGTATCCCGGAAGGGGCATCCTGAGCCAGAACTCGTGCTCCCCCTCCAATCCCCCCAGCTCGAAGCGGAAGTTTCCCAGGGAATCGGAGGCTGAGGAGAGGAAGAGGGGGTTGGAGTGGACCTCCAGCGAGAGGGGCAGGGGGAGACCTCCCCAGTTGTCCACGATCCTCCCCTCCAGAACGGTGGGGGTGCCGGCGTAGTAGGAGACGTAGTCCCTGCGGTGGAGGGAGGCGGAAGCGGGGGGAAGGAGGATCAGGAGGAAGAGCACGGCTAGGGTCGACTCGACTCTCATCCCCCCACCACCTCCGCCGGACCTTCCCTTTTCCTCTGGGCCCCCTTTTAACCCTATCGCCGAGTTTCTTCGGGGAGATGGAGTTCAGGAGGGTGGCCGAGCTCTGTGAGGAGCTGGAGAGGACCAGGAAGAGGGGGGAGAAGGTGGAGAGGGTCTCCTCCTTCCTCCTCTCCCTCCGGAAGGAGGAGGTGGAGCCCTTCTGCCACGTGCTCCTCGGAAGGCCCCTTCCCCCCTCCCATCCGGGGACCCTGGGGGTGGACTGGGTGACGCTCAGGGGGATCCTCCTGAGGGTGACGGGCCTGGGGCTCAGGGACCTATCCGAGGCCTTCAGGAAGACGGGGGACCTGGGGGAGACGGCCAGGCTGCTCTTCCTCCGCCGGCGCTACCTCCCCCTCACCCTCGACCAGCGCCCCCTGGAGCTGCTGGAGGTCTGGAGGGAGCTGGGGAGGATCGCGGAGGAGGGGGAGAGGGAGAGGAAGGAGAGAAGGCTGGAGGGGCTGCTGAACCGGTGCGGCCCGGAGGAGGCCAAGCTGCTGGTGAAGGTGGTGACGGGGGAGATGAGGACGGGCTTCAAGGAGGAGCTCCTCCGCCTCTCCCTGGCCAGGGCCTTCGGGGTCCCAGAGGAGGAGAGCAGGAGGGGAATCGTGCTCTCGGCGGACGTGGGGAGGCTGGCGGGGCTCCTGGCGGAGGGGGGAGGATCCGCCCTCTCCTCCCTCTCCCTCCAGCCCTTCCAGCCCCTGGAGCCCATGCTGGCCCAGCCCGCCCAGGGGGTGGAGGAGGCCCTCAGGGAGCACGGGGGGAGGAGCTCCTTCGAGGTGAAGCTGGACGGGGCCAGGGTGCAGCTCCACTTGAAGGAGGGGAGGGTGAGGATCTTCAGCAGGGGGTTCAAGGAGGTCACGGAGAGCCTTCCGGAAGTGGTGGAGGGGGTGAGGGGG
>QNVD01000129.1 GCA_004347925.1 Hadesarchaea archaeon | reverse complement strand
CCCGCCTCTTCAGCTCCCCCGCGATCCTCCCCCGGAAGGAGCCTTCGGGCAGGATCTCGAACTCCTGGGGCTCCTCGAACTCCACACCCTCGAAGGGGTGCAGCCCCACCTCCTCCCCCACCGAGAGCCTGCCCACCTCCTTCATCCCCTTCCTGGTCAGCACGGGGTGGTCGGCCGTGGAGACCAGCTCGAAGCCGGCGGAGGTCCTTATCCTCTTGAGGATGCGCTCTCCCCTCCGGAGGACCAGGACGGTCTCCGTGGGTTTGGCGTGGTGCTGGTTCAGCACGGTGACCTGGTCTCCGGGGGAGATCTTCTCCAGGTCGAGGCGGTAGCCCAGCGGGGTAAGCACCTTAGTCTTCCCGGGGAGGCAGTTGATATCGTAGCCCACGCCCCCCGGGCTTATGACGCCCGTTTCGGCGTCCGTGGCCGCCACCCCCCCTATGGGGAACCCGTATCCCTGGTGGCCGTCGGGGAGGGTGATGCTGTACTTGTAGATCCCCCTGAGGGAGGCCACGTTGGCCGCCTGCTCCAGCGTGAGGTCCTTCCCCATCTCCCTCAGCATTCCCTCGTCCGCGTAGATGCGGGCGGGTACGGCCATGTAGGGCCTGTACTCCTTGGGGATCTCCCACCTGACCTCGTCTATCCTCCTCAGCGGTGGAGCGCCCATCTCTTCTCCTCGGCGGTCTCTCCCTAAATCGGTTTCCGGCTAAAGCCACAGGAGCTGCAGGAGGAGGTGGGTCACGGACACCGAGACCAGGGTGAGGGGAAGGCTGAGCTTCAGGTACTCGGTGAGCCTCACCCTGTGGCCCCTCCTCTCCAGCATCCTGCAGGCGAAGACCTGGGCGGTCGCCCCCACGGGCGTCACGTTTCCCCCCATCCCTATCCCCACCAGCATCCCGTACATGAGGGGGAGGGGGTCCATGCCCAGGGAGCTCCCCAGGTCCGCGCAGACGGGGAGCATGAGGACGGTGAGGGGGACGTTGTCTATGAAGGAGGAGAGGGCCACGGACAGCCACACCAGCAGGGCGAGGGTGGCGGAGGGGCCCAGCCTGAGGCCCGCCAGCTCCCTGGCCAGGTCCTCCAGCAGCCCCACGTTCTGCGCCGCCCCTATCACCACGAAGATCCCCAGGAGGAAGAGGAGGGAGTCCCAGTCGAACTCCCTGATCATCCTCTTCGCCCTCCTCCCCCCCAGCAGCAGGGACCCCACCCCCACCCCCACCCCTATCAGACCAGGTCCCAGGTGGAGGCGTGGATCCAGGGAGAGCAGGAGGATGCCGGCCGCGAAGAGGACGAGGGGGGAGTAGTCCACCCTCCCCTCCCTTTCCTCCACCCTAACCCTCCCGCCCAGCCTCCGAAAGTGCAGCAGGTGGAGGGAGAGGAGGCCCGCCGCCGCCCCCAGGGCGGAGAGGACCCCCAGCCCCGGCCTTCCCCTGAACAGGTAGAAGTCCGTGAAGCTCATGCCGGTCTGGGAGGCCAGCAGCAGGGCGGGTGGATCGGAGATCATGCTCACGGTGGTCACGATGTTGGAGGAAAGGGCCACGGAGATGAGGGGGAGGAAGGGGGAGGTGCGGATCCTCCTGGAGAGCTCGAAGGCGATGGGGGCCATGATCAGCACCACCCCCACGTTCTCCAGGAAGGCGGAGAAGAGGGCGGTGAGGGAGCAGAGGAGGAGGAGGGCCCCTCCCGGGCTCCTGGAGGCCCTCAGGAGGCGGTGGGCCAGGAGGGAGGGTAGCCCGCTCTCCGAGAAGAGGAGGGAGAGGAGGAGGAAGCCCCAGTACAGGCCCAGGACGCTCCACCTGATGGAGTTCACCGCCTCCTCCGGGCTGAGGGCCCCCGCCAGCAGGAGGAGGAGGGCGGAGGAGAGGGAGACCAGGGAGAGCCTGATCCTCCGGGAGATGGCCAGGGAGTAGCACCCCAGGAGGACGACCAGGGTGATCCACTTGAGGGTTTCCATCGGACCTCTGAGAGGTGAGGAGGTCCCGCATAAACCTTTATGGGGAGACTTAGCTTTTTTTTATGAAATATTATAGCATCTGCATCAGTATCTATTAAGCCCGCGTACTTGTCAACCACCAACCGTTAGATTTAAATACTATAGTTTAAACAAGTTTATACGATGAAAGAGGAGAT
>QNVD01000128.1 GCA_004347925.1 Hadesarchaea archaeon | reverse complement strand
ATGATCACCGCCTCGGGGAACACCCTGACCGTGACCTACTTCCTCCTGAGGGGGCCGGGGACCGGCCTCGCCTCCCTGGGGGAGAAGAGGCTGCTCCTGAGGTGCACCAACGAAGGGTACACGGTTATGCCCTCGGGGGGTCCCAACAGGGAGAACGTGGTGGTGGACCTGAGCGCCAGGGTGGACCCCGACCACCGGGAGGCCTGGGAGAGGTACCTGGCGGGGGAGAACCGGAGGCTCAACTCCCTGGGCCTGAACGCCTTCATAGACAACCTCAACCCGCTGAAGCTCACCGTCCTGGGACCCAACCCCTCGGCCGGCACCAGGGATCTCTACTACTACGAGAGGGTGGTGGAGGTGAACGTTGAGGTCCTCTCCTGAGCGGGGGGTCTCCCCCATCGTGGGGGCGGTGCTGGTCATAGGGATCTTCACGGGCCTGGCCGTGACCCTCTACTCCGCCTACTCCAGGGCCGCCTCCAGGGGGGAGGAGGGGGAGACCCTGGACTCCTTGCTCTCCAGCCTCCTCCAGGCCAGGGAGAGGATGGAGGCCCTGGAGAACGGGAGCAACTTCATCCTGCCCTTCAAGCTGAACGCGGGGGGAAGGGCGGCGGGGACCCTCTGGGTCAAACCTGGGAACCCCGGAAGGATGGGCTTCACCTCCAGGGGGATGGAGGCGGGGGACCTCACCCTGGTCCTGGAGGACGGGGCCCTGATCAGGCTCTCGGGGGGGAGTTCGGATCTCCTCTCCCCCCCCTCCCTCGTGGGGGTGAGCGAGGTGAGGGAGAACGGGCAGCCGAGGTGGGTGAGGGTGGACGTCCACCATCTGGTGGTGGAGAACGCCGAGTTCCAGCTGGCCTCCACCTCCCCGGTCTCCCTCCGCTTCACCTGCACCTCGGACAGCTACACGGTGGTGCCGGAGAACGGGAGGCCCAACAGGGAGAACGTGACCCTGAGCCTTCAGGGCCTGGTCTCCCCGGAGGACAGCGGGGCCTGGGGGGAGTACCTCACCTACCTGGTCTCCGTCCTGCCCCCCTACTACGGGGTTTCGGCGGATCCCGCCACCCTCACGCTCACGGTTCTGGGCTTCCAGGGACCGGGGGTGAAGGACATCCTTTACTACGAGAGGTGGACCAGGATAAGGGTGGAGGTGGCCTGATGGGGAGGGGAGTGGTCACGGTGGTGGCTGCCACGGTTCTGGTCCTGCTGGGGCTGATGGCCCTGGCCATCTTCCTTCCCCCCTTTCTGGAGTCCCAGACCAAGAGCGGGGAGATGGAGCAGGCGGAGGAGGTCAGGGAGCTCTTCTCGCAGATCCAGACCGAGCTCTACCGCCTGGCCCAGGGTGAATCCCGCGCCTTCGTTTTCCCCATGTCCTCCGGTTCCTTCTTCCTCTACCCCACCGGAAGAGCCGCCTCCCTCTCCTTCGGGATGAGGTGGACCGAGAACGACCTCGGCAGGGTGGTCTACTCCATGACAACGCGCTCCTACCCCAGCTACACCCTGGCCCTGGAGGGGGGAGGGGTGGTGCTGGAGCAGGAGGGGAGGTCCCTCATGACCTTCCCCCCCTTCCTCGTCCGGACCCTGGACCTAGGGGAAAATCTGGTGAGGGTGGAGGTGGAGTGGATCTACCTGGTGGGGGAGAACGTGAGGGTCTCCAAGCGCGGCCCCGCCACCCTCACCCTGCAGGGCCTGGAGGAGGGCTACTCCGCCTGGGCGGAGAACGAGCCCAACGCGGAGAACGTGGTGGTGGACCTGACGGGGAGGGTGGAGTACGAGAACGCCTGGGGGCAGTACCTGGGGGAGCTGGCAGGGGAGCTGAACGCTAAGGGACTGAACGCCTCCGTGTCCGGTCTGAAGCTCACCGTGTCGGGGAAGGGAGCCCCTGGAACCAAGGACCTCTACTACTTCGAGCGCTACAGGAAGGTGGGTGTTTGGCTGGCTTAAGGGAGAAGCGGGGAGTTTCCGTGATGGTGGGGGTGGTCACCCTGATAGGGATGGCGGTGCTCCTGGCAGCCTCCCTCTCGCTGGCCCTCAGGAGATGGGAGATCAAGAGCCCCCTCCAGCCCATGCTGGAGCTCAGGATGGAAAAGGACAAGTATGGCAGGGACAACGTCACCCTCACCCACCTGGGGGGGGGTCCCCTCCCC
>QNVD01000127.1 GCA_004347925.1 Hadesarchaea archaeon | reverse complement strand
CTCCTCCTCCATCTCCTTCAGGTACCTGAGGGAGAACTCCCCCAGCTTCCTGGCCCTCTCCACCAGCCCCTCCTCCTCCAGCAGCTTCAGCCCCTCTATGGCGGCCGCGCAGGCCACCAGGTTCCCCCCGAAGGTGGAGGCGTGGGCCCCTGGCTCCCAGTCCATCACCTCCGAGCTGGCTATGGTGGCCCCTATGGGGGCTATTCCCCCCGAGAGGGCCTTGGCCACGCACACGATCTCGGGCACGACCTTCCAGTGCTCCACGGCGAACATCTTCCCGCTCCTGCCCAGCCCCGTCTGGATCTCGTCCGCTATCAGGATCCATCCGTGCTCCTCGCAGAGCTCCTTCAGCATGGGCAGGTACTCCGGCGGGGGGATGATGTAGCCCGAGTTACCCTGGATGGGCTCGATGATCACCCCCGCCACCTCCTCAGGGGGTATGACCCTCTTCAGGTACTCCCTGATGAACTCCACGCACAGGAAATCGCACCCGGGATAGCTCTGCTTGAAGAGGCACCGGTAGCAGTAGGGGTAGGGCATGAAGCTCACCCCGGGCACCAGGGGGAAGAAGTACCGGTGGTGCAGGACGTTGGAGGAGGAGAGGCTCATCGCCCCGTAGGTCCTACCGTGGAAGGCCCCCAGGAAGGAGATGACCCTGGGTCGGCGGGTGTGCCACCTGATGCACTTGAGGGCGGCCTCCACCGCTTCTGCCCCCGAGTTCGCCAGGTAAACCCGCTTGGGGAAGCTTCCCGGGGTGATCCTCACCAGGCGCTCGGCCAGCTCCACCTGACTCTCGTAGTAGAAGTCGGTCCCGGCGAAGTGGGTGAGCTTGTCCAGCTGCTCCTTCGCCGCCCTGATCAGCCTGGGGTTGGAGTAACCGTAGTTCAGGACGAACATGCCGGAGCTCATGTCCAGGAACACGTTCCCGTCCACATCCTTCACGTAGCAACCCCATCCCTCGGCGGCCACCAGCGGCTCGGAGCGGGTGTAGGAGGGGGACATCACCTTTTCGTCCCTTTCGATGATGGCCCTGGCCTTGGGACCGGGTATGGGTCCCCTCACCCTGGGTCCCGTCGCCCACCTGGGTCTGGAGGACATCGATTAACTTCGGACCTCCCTTTTAAAAATAGTTCAGCGGACCAGGAGAAGGGATGCGGAAGAGGGTGGCCGTGGTGGACTACGGGATGGGCAACCTCAGGAGCGTCTGCAACGCCCTGAGGGAGGTGGGGGCGGATCCCTTCCTGGTGACCTCCCCGGGGGAGGAGGGGAGGGCGGACCACCTGGTCCTCCCGGGGGTGGGGGCCTTCGGGAGGGGTATGGAGCGCCTGGCCCCCTTCTCCCCCTGGATCAGGGAGAGGGTGGGGGAGGGGGCCCGGGTCCTGGGCATATGCCTGGGCATGCACGCGATGTTCGAGGGTTCGGAGGAGGCGGAGGGGGTGAGGGGTCTGGGTCTGCTGGCCGGCAGAGTGAGGAGGGTCCCCACCCGGGAGAGGCTTCCCCACATGGGGTGGAACTACGTGAGGAGGGTGAGGGACTCCCCCCTCTTCCGGGGGCTGGAGGGGGGTTACGCCTACTTCGTCCACTCCTACCACCCCGTCCCCTCGGAGGAGGTGGTGGTGGCCGTGTCCGACTACGGTACGGAGGTTTGCGCGGCGGTCTGGAAGGAGAACCTCTTCGGAACCCAGTTCCACCCCGAGAAGAGCGGCCTTTTTGGGCTCAGGGTCCTGAGGAACTTTCTGGGGACCTGAATGCTCTGCAGGAGGGTGATCCCCTGCCTGGACTGCGACCTGGCCGTGCCCATGGGGAGGGTGGTGAAGGGGATCGAGTTCGAGCAGATAAGGTACGCCGGGGTGCCCTGGGAGCTGGCGGAGAGGTACTACCTGGAGGGGGCGGACGAGATAGTGTTCTTGGACATAACGGCCAGCAGGGAGAGGAGGGAGACCATGGTTCACGTGATAGAGAGAACCTCGGAGAGGGTTTTCGTTCCCCTCACGGTGGGAGGGGGGATAAGGAGCGTGGAGGACGCCAGGAGGGTGTTCAACGCTGGGGCGGACAAGATAGCGGTGAACACGGCGGCCCTGGAGGATCCGGCCCTGATCTCCAGGCTGGCCGAGACCTTCGGGAGCCAAGCCTGCGTGGTGGCCA
>QNVD01000126.1 GCA_004347925.1 Hadesarchaea archaeon | reverse complement strand
CCTCCCGCCCTGACCCGGCAGGCTTTTTTGTTTCCGTGGGGAAGGTTCTGCGGAGCCCATGGTGGTGGCTGAGATCTCCGTCGTCCCCCTGGGGACGGGAAGCGCCTCGGTGAGTGAGTACGTGGCCAGGGCCGTGGAGGTGCTGAGGAGGAGGGGCCTGAAGCACCAGGTGACGGCCATGTGCACCCTGGTGGAGGGGGAGCTGGAGGAGGTGCTGGAGGCGGTGGGGGAGATGCACCGGGCCGTGCTGGAGGCGGGGGCCCCCAGGGTGGTCACGACCCTGAAGGTGGACGAGCGGAGGGACAGGCCCCTCTCCCTGGAGGGAAAGGTGGAGGCCGTAAGGAGAAGGCTGGAGGAAAGGTAGGTGAGGATCGACCTGGAGTGCTTCCCCTGCCTGCTGAGGCAGGCGGTGGAGGCGGGAAGGCTGGCCACCGGGGACGAGGGGAAGAGGCTGGAGGTGGTCAGGGCTGCCCTGAGGATCCTGAGGGAGGCTCCCCCCGACAGCACCCCACCCCTCCTCTGCCTGAGGGTCCACGAGGAGGTGAAGAGGATCACGGGCAACGCGGACCCCTACCGGGAGCTGAAGAGGGCCCTCAACCGGCTGGCCAGGGAGATGTACCCCGAGCTCCGCAGGAAGGTGGAGGGCTCCTCCGACCCCCTCCTGACCGCCGTGAAGCTGGCCATAGCCGGCAACGTGATAGACGTGGGGCCGGGGATGGACTTCGACCTGAGGAGGACGGTCTCCGAGGTGCTGGCCAGGGACCTGAGCCTCAACCACCTGGAGCACCTCAGGAGGGAGCTGGGGAGGAGCAGCACGGTGGTCTACCTGGCGGACAACGCGGGAGAGGTCCTCTTCGACAGGCTCCTCATAGAGACCCTGGGGGACAAGCACGTGATCTACGTGGTGAAGAAGGATCCCCTCCTAAACGACGCCTCCAGGGAGGACGCGGAGTTCGCGGGGATGGGGGAGCTGGCGGAGGTGGTGGAGGTGGAGCTGGACCCCCAGACCGTCTACACCCCCTCCCAAGTCGCCCTGCTGAGGGAGGCGGAGCTGGTGATAAGCAAGGGGCAGGGAAACTACGAGACCCTGGAGGGGACGGGGGCCAACCTCTTCTACCTCCTCATGATAAAGTGCCCCGTGGTGGCCAGGAGGCTGGGGGGAAGGGTGGGGGATCTGGTGGTGAAGGGTGAGAGGGTTGGATGAGGTCTCCATCACCTCCGAGGAGATGGGGAGGGTGGACGAGGAATCGGAGAGGTTCGGGGTCCCACGCCTCCTCCTCATGGAGAACGCCGGGGCCTCGGTGGCCAGGTTCATCCTCAGGACCTTCGGGAGGACGGGGGTCCTGCTCTTCTGCGGCACGGGGAACAACGGAGGGGATGGCCTGGTGGCGGCCAGGCACCTCTCCTCCCACGGCTGCCCGGTGGAGGTGGTGATGGCGGGGGACCCCTCCAGGATCAGGACCCAGGAGGCCCGCCTGAACTGGGAGGTGGTGGAGAGGATGGGGAGTATCAGGAAGAGGGTGGTGCTCCGCCCCGAGCAGCTGGAGGGGATGGGAAGGGAGGGCTTCGGGGTGGTGGTGGACGCCCTTCTGGGAACGGGGGTGAAGGGGGAGCTGAGGGAGCCCTACCTCTCGGCGGTGAGGTGGATCAACCGCTCCGGTCTTCCCGTGGTGGCGGTGGACACCCCCACCGGCCTGGACCCCTCCACGGGGGAGGTGCACGGGGAGGCGGTGAGGGCCACCTTCACCCTGACCTTCCACAGGATGAAGAGGGGCCTACAGCACCGCCAGGATTACACCGGGAGGGTCCTGGTGGAGGGGATAGGGGTTCCCCCGGAGGCGGAGAGGAGGGCCCTGGGCACCCTTCCCCCTCCCCCCTCTCCGGAGCCCCCCAAGCTGGTGAGCGCCTGCCTGCTGGGGGTGAGGTGCAGGTGGGACGGCGGGGAGAAGGGGAAGGAGGGGGTGATCGGCATGGCGGGAAGGGCCTGGCTGGTGCCCGTCTGCCCGGAGGTGCTGGGGGGGCTGGGCATCCCCAGGGAGCCCATGAGGCTCACGGCCAAGGGGGAGGAGGTGCTGGAGGGAAGGGGTAGGGTGCTCACGGAGGGGGGAAGGGACGTGACGGCGGAGATGCTGAGGGGGGCGGAGGAGACCCTC
>QNVD01000125.1 GCA_004347925.1 Hadesarchaea archaeon | reverse complement strand
CATCCGCACCCTTCCGGTGCAGTCCAAGCTCCTCCTCCTCGGCCTCCTGCTCCTGGTGGAGGGGGGGGAGGAGAGGGTGACCACCGGACAGGCCTATGAAGCCTACCGCAGGGTGGCCCTGCAGAAGGGGGTGGACCTCCTCACCCCCCGCAGGGTGAGCGACCTGCTCTCGGAGCTGGACATGCTGGGGGTGGTGACCACCAAGATCCTCAACACCGGCAGATACGGCAGAACCAAGGAGATCCTCCTCAACCTTCCCCCCTCCCAGCTCAGGAGGATCCTGGAGGGGGAAGCGGCCTTCCCCCCGGCCAGCCTCTCCCTCCCCCGCCAGACGAAGCTCTTCTGGTGAGGACATGGACGGGGAGGCCCTGGTGAGGAAGTTCCAGGAGGCCCAGATGTGCCTCACGCCGGAGGCCCTCCAGCTGCTGGAGGGGAGGGAGGAGAGGGAGGCGGAGAGGGTGCTGGAGGCCCTCAGGGGCAGGGAGTTCATCGTCACCCCCGAGCTGGTCAGGGGCATCCTGGAGCCTTCCCCCCCGGAAGCCGGGGAGGCGGAAGGGGGGTTTTTCCGCCCCAAGCCCCTGGCGGCGGAGGTGGAGGCCAGGGTGGAGGTACTGAGGGATGTCACGGGAAAGAGCTACAGCAGGGGGGAGGTGAGGGATTTCCTGAAGCTCTTCCTGGACAGGTACGAAAGGCTCAAGGGTCTCCTCATGAAGAGAAGCGACTACGCCGATCCCCTCCCCCTGGGGGAGCTGGCGGGGATGGAGGAGGGGGAGGAGGTGAGGGTGGTGGGGATGGTGGCGGAGAAAAGGGAGNCCCCGGGGGGGCACCTCCTCCTGAGGCTGGAGGACCCCACAGGCACGGCGGCGGTCTGGGTCTACAAGGGGAAGAGTGAGGAGCTGCTGGAGAAGGCGGAGGAGGTGATACCCGATGAGGTCATAGGGGTGGAAGGCACGCTCCGCTCCGGCGACAAGGAGCCCAGGATCGTGGCCAGGGACATAGCCTGGCCCGATCTTCCCACCTCCGGAAGCTCCCCCAAGGTGGAGGAGCCGGTTTGCGCCGTGCTGCTCTCCGATCTCCACGTGGGCAGCAAGATGTTTCTCAGGGAGGTCTTTGAGAGGTTCCTCCTCTGGCTGGAGGGCAGGGTGGGTGACGCCCGACAGAGGGACCTGGCCAGCAGGACGAAGTACGTGGTGGTGGCGGGGGACCTGGTGGACGGGATAGGGGTGTACCCCCAGCAGGAGGAGGAGCTTTACCTTCACGACATCTTCAGGCAGTACGAGGAGGTGGCCTCCCTGCTGGAGAGGATACCCGACCACATAAAGATCGTTCTATCCCCGGGTAACCACGACGCGGTGAGGCCTTCCGAGCCTCAGCCCGCCATACCCAGGGAGGTGGCGGGAAGGCTGTACGACCTCAACACGGTGATGGTGGGTAACCCGGCCTGGGTTTCCCTGCACGGGGTGAAGTTCCTCCTCTACCACGGCAGGAGCTTCGACGATCTGGTCTCCGTCCTCCCAGGGAACAGCAGGAAGGACGTTTCCTCCATGATGGTGAGGCTCCTGAGGGCGAGGCACCTGGCGCCCATGTACGGGGGGAAGGTGGCGGTGGTACCGGAGGAGAGGGACTTCCTGGTGATAGATGAGGTCCCCGACGTCCTGCACTGCGGGCACCTGCACATCTCCGGCTACAAGAGATACAGGGGGGTCTGGGCCATAAACTCCGGGACCTTCCAGGGCATGACCAGCTACATGAGGGAGAGGGGCATAACCCCCACCCCCGGCATGGTGACGGTGATGGATCTCCAGAAGAACAAACCCTCGGTGATACGCCTTGTCTGAGAGAAGGCTCTCCGCCCTCATCCTGGATCTGGACGGCGTCCTCTACGTGGGGGAAACTCCCGTGGAGGGGGTGGCCGAGTTCATGGGGAGGTGGAGGGAGAGGGGGGGGAAGGTGGCCTTCGTCACCAACAACTCCTCCCTCTCCAGGAGGGACTACGCCAGGAAGCTGGAGCGGATGGGCATCCAGGCACGCCCGGAGGAGGTGTTCACCTCCGGATACCTGGCGGCAGAGTACCTCCGCCGGAGGGCTCCGGGGGCCAGGGTCCACGTGGTGGGGGAGAGGGGGCTCAGGGAGGAGCTCAGGAAGGCGGGGATGAGGCT
>QNVD01000124.1 GCA_004347925.1 Hadesarchaea archaeon | reverse complement strand
CTTCAGGCTCAGCTCCTCCAGCTTCCTCTCCACCCTCTCCAGCCTCTCATCCAGGTCGGGCTCGGGCTCCCTGGGACCCCTGACGAGGTAGGCCGCCAGCAGGCCCGCCAGCGCCCCGTAGACCCCTATCCCGCTGGCCATGAGGGCTATGGTGAGGATCTTCCCTCCCGTGGTCACCGCCACGATGTCCCCGAAGCCCACGGTGGTGAGGGTGGTGAAGGCCCAGTAGAGGGCGTCCAGGGACCCCTTCAGGTTGGGGTTCCGGCCGTACTCCAGGAGGTGGAAGCCCAGCGCCCCCATGAGGCAGATGATGAGGAAGCTCACGGCCACGCTCCCCACCCTGCTCTCCTCCAGGAAGGAGAGGGCCCTCACCAGCTTCAGGAGCCTGAAGAGCCTCACCATCCTGATCACCCTCACCGCCCTGAAGAGGCGGACCGCCGCGAAGGGGACCGGTATGGAGGAGAGCAGGTCGTACCAGTGGGTGAGGGCGTACCTGGCCCTCCTCTCCGCCCTGAGGATGGAGTTCGCGTAGTCGGCGAGGAAGACCAGGGCGATGAAGAAGTCCGCGGTGGTGGTCAGGTGGGCCACCTCGGGGTGATCCAGCTCGTAGAAGAGCATCCCCACGCTAAGCAGGGCCAGCCCTATCAGGAGGGCGTCCGCCCACCCCTTCCTCCAGCTTTCCTCGCCGGTCAAGGGATAGAAAGAGGGGTGTTGAAGCGGAATAAATTCTTTTCAGTAGTTCCTTATGAGGTCCCCTCCTCCCTCCAGGCTCAGGACCTCCGTGGTCCCATCCTCTATCAGCTTCACCCTGGCGTCCCTGTAGAGCTTCTGGATCAGGGACTCGTCCGTGGTCCCGTAGGCCCCGAAGAGCTGGAGGGCCGCGTCCGCCACCTCGTAGGCCACCGTCTTGCAGTAGACCTGGGCGGCCAGGGCGTGACGGTAGGAGGCCCTGAAGGTGAACCTCTCGAAGTTCTCCCTCCACACGTGCTCCATCACCCTCCTGGAGTAGGACCTGGCCGTCTCCACCCTGGTGAACATCTCGAACAGTTTCTTCCTCACCAGCTGGTGCTTCACCAGGGGCTTCCCCCCCTGCACCCTCTCCCTGCAGTACCTCAGGGCCTCCTCGAAGGCCGCCCTGGCCAGGCCCACGGAGGAGGCGGCCATCCAGGAGGAGGTTATGCACAGGATCTGTGGGAGGGTCATCAGACCCGTGGAGGGGTGAAGGGAGCCCTCGGGGAGGGTCCTGTATCCCTCGGGTATCCTCACGTCCTCGAAGACCAGCTCCCCCTGGGGGCAGTCCCTCTGCCCCAGCTTCAGGATGGGCGGCCCCTTCCTCACCCCCGGGAGGTCCAGGGGGACCACGCACCCCGCCCCCACGCTGCCCCTCGCTATGTCCAGGTTCACGTGGAGGGCCACGTGGGTGGCGGCCGGGGCGGAGGAGATCCAGGAGGACTTGGTCCCCGAGATCACCCACTCCCTCCCGTCCTTAACCGCCCTCACCTGGCCAGGGGTGAAGCGCGAGAGTTCCTCCCCCTCCAGGATGGTGTCGCAGGCCAGGAGCCAGTCGGAGCCGTGCTCGGGCTCCGTCACCCCCCAGCACCCGTGGTACCTGGCCTGATCGTCCTCCAGCCAGGGGCGGACGAAGTTCTGGTTCAGCTCCTCGTCGAAGCCGGAGGCCGCGAAGAGGACGGGGAAGAGGTCCACGCCGAAGGCTATGGAGAAGCCCGAGCTCCCCCAGGCCACCTCCTCCACCATCAGGTGCACCATCCTGGCGGGGAGCCCCTCCCCCCCGAAGACCTGGGGCACCGGCCCCCTGTGGTAGCCCAGCCTCTTCCAGGCCCTCATCACCCTCCAGTAGGGGGAGTCCCTGGCCACCACCCTCCTCGGGTACTCGGAGGAGGGCATCCGGTCTATCTCCAGGGAGGCGGGCCTCACCACCTCCTCCGCGAAGCGGTGCACCTCCTCCTTCAGGAGGTTCTCGTCCTCGGAGAGCTCCTCTATCTCCGCGTATCCCAAGGAAACCCCCTAGACCCTGTACTCCTTCTGCACCTCTGTGATCCCCAGGGTCATGTCGAACTGGAAGTAGAGGGCCGCCACCACCTCCCTGATGGGGATCCGGTGGATGGGGTCCACCGCGGAGGGGGAGTCGTAGGTCACGGAGGCC
>QNVD01000123.1 GCA_004347925.1 Hadesarchaea archaeon | reverse complement strand
CGACGACGTGGCGGACACCGGCCACTCCCTGGCCGCCGTCAGGGAGCTGCTCTCCGGGAGGGGGGAGAAGGAGCTGAAGGTGGCCACCCTGCACTACAAGCCCTGGAGCGTCTTCAGGCCCGACTTCTACGTGGAGGAGGTGAGGGAGTGGGTGGTCTATCCCTGGGAGGTCAGGGAGACCCTCCTCAAGCTGGCCCGGAGGCTGAGGGAGGAGGGGAGGGGGAGGGAGGAGGTGAGGAGCAGGCTGCTGGAGTGGGGCTTCGACCCCTCCGCCGTGGAGAGGGCGGTGGAGGGTATTTAACGGGGAGAGGTCATCTCTTCTGGAATGGGGAGGCTGACGGGAAGCTGCTCGCTGTGCGGTAGGAGCACCTCCGAGTTGCACCGCTGCAAGATCTGCGGGGCCGCGGTCTGCCCGCGGTGCTACTCCGAGGAGGCCGGGGCCTGCAAGAAGTGCCTCTCCAAGGGCCTCTGGGTGGAGGAGGAAGAGGAGGAGTGATCCCCTGCTGAAGGAGAAGGCCCTGGAGGAGGTGGAGGAGGTACTGGAGGAGCTCCGGGAGGAGAGCCGCCAGGGCACCCCGGTGCTGGTGGAGGGGCTCCACGACAGGGAAGCCCTCCTCTCGCTGGGGGTGGAGGGAAAAATCGTGCACCTGAACGGGGGCAGGAACCTCCTGAGCCTGCTGGAGGCTCTGGAGGGGAACGCCAGGGCGATCGTGCTCACGGATTTCGACCAGGAGGGGGAGGAGCTGGCCCTGAAATGCTCCAGGCACCTGAGGGCGATGGGGGTGGAGCCCCTCCTCGATCCCAGGGAGAGGCTGAAGAGGCTGCTCAGGAGGGAGGTCAAGGACGTGGAGGGGATGGCCCGCTTCCTCCTCCACCTGGGGGCGGTGGGGGGGAAGGAGTAGGGCTTGCCCCCCCTCTGGCTCCCCCTCCTGCTCTCAGCCGTTCCCCTCTTCGAGGGGAGGTACGCCATACCCCTGGCCATCCTCTGGGGCCTCCCCGCCCCCCTCGCCTACCTCCTCTGCACCTGCGTAAACCTGGCCGTCATCCCCGCCGTCCTGCTGGGGATGGGTACCGTCGTGCCTCCCCTCCGCCGGAGGTGGAGGTGGGTGGGGACCCTCTTCAGGCTCATGACCAGGAGGAGGCTCAGGAGGAGGCACTTCGCCGCCCTCTTCACCTTTGTGGCCCTCCCCCTCCCGGGAACCGGGGCCTACACGGGGACGGCGCTGGCCTTCCTGCTGGGGATGAGGGACGGGAGGACCGTAGCCACCCTGGCGCTGGGCGTGATCACCGCCAACGCCCTGACCGCCCTGACCGCCGGGGGCCTATCCTGGCTCCTCTAGGCCCTCCTCCCGTACTTGTACTCGATGGCGCAGGAGCCCTCGGAGGAGACCATGCAGGGGCCCACCGGGCTCCTGGGGGTGCAGACCTTCCCGAAGAGGGGGCACTCGGGGGGGTCAAGCAGGCCCCTCAGCACCCTGTCGCAGCGGCAGGAGGGATGGGGCCTGAACTCCCTCCCCTCCAGCTCCCTCAGCTCGTCCTCGTACCTCTTCCTGGCGTCGTACTCCTCGAACTCCTCCTTCAGCGCCATGCCCGAGCGGGGGATCACGGGGAAGCCCCTCCAGGGAACGTCCACGGGCTCGAAGACCTCCTCCATCACCCTCAGGGCCTTCACGTTGCCCTCGGGCCTCACCGACCTGGTGTACTCGTTCACCACCCCCACCTCCCCCCTGGAGATCATCCTGGCCAGGAGGTAGACGCCCATGAGGAGGTCCAGGGGCTCGAAGCCCGCCACCACCTGGGGGAGCCGGTACTCCCTGGCTATCTCCTCGTAGGCCCTGGTGCCTATCACGGTGGAGACGTGCCCGGGCTCTATCAGCCCCTGGATCCTGGTCTCCCCCAGCTCCAGCAGGGCCCTGACGGCGGGGGGGATGTAGCGGTGGCAGCAGAGGACGGAGAAGTTGGGAGGGGGCTTCCTCAGCAGGGTGGCGGCCGTGGAGGGGGCGGTGGTCTCGAAGCCTATGGCCAGGAAGACCACCTCCTTCCCTGTCCTCTCCGCCAGCGCCACCGCATCCCTTATCCCGTAAACCACCCTCACGTCCGCCCCCTCCCCCCTCAGCCCCGCCAGCGAGCCGCTCCCCGTGGGTACCCCCACCATGTCCCCGAAGGTGGCCACGGTCTTCCCCCTCCTGGCCAGGAGGAGGGCCTCC
>QNVD01000122.1 GCA_004347925.1 Hadesarchaea archaeon | reverse complement strand
AGGTCTCTCCCCCCTCATAGCCACCGTCCTTCTCGTGGTGACCACGCTGGTGGCCGGGGGCCTGCTGGTGGAGGGCCTGGGGAAGCTGGGGGCCCCCTCCATTCCCCCCCAGACGGTGGTGCAGCTCTGGACCAACTACCCCGGAAACGGGGGAATAGCCATCGTCCACGCCAGCGGGGAGGGAATAAGCAAGGCCTACAGGGCGGACATCCTGGAGGAGACCCCCATGGGAACCCTGCTGGAGAACATAAGGTGGGCTAACCTGGAGCTGAGGGTGAACGGGGTGAGGGTGGAGAACGAGATAGACCTGGCCCTGGTCACGGGCCCGGTGAAGAGGGGGATGAACGACCTTCCAGGACCCGGGGAGGCCCTGGCCCTCTCCTTCAAGAGGGGCACCCTGAAGGTGGGGGACAGGGTGGAGCTGATCTACACCCCCCTGGGGTACAGGGTGGCCGAGGCCACGGTCCCGGAGCCCGTCCCGGGAAGGCAGTACGTGGACACGGCGATCCAGCTCAGGGCCGCCCGCATGCTGGGGAGGCAGGAGGAGACGATAAGGGCCATGAAGGAGAAGAGGTTCTCGGACGCCAGGAGGCTGGCCTACGAGCTTCAGGCCATAGCCAGGGACCTGCACGACAACTACCTGGCCTACAGCCCCTACCTGGAGAACAACCTATGGGAGCTCAACCGGTACATGCCCGACCTGGTATCCGAGAACCTCTGCAAGACCCTGATCGTGATCTACGAGGGAGGCCTCCCCCACCTGATCAACGCCCTGGAGCTGATAGAGAACATCATGTACGTCTGGCTGCACGTGGACGACCCCTCCCTCCTCCAGGCGGTCACCTTGGACCAGATCACCAACGCCTCCCTTTGTGCCAAGGCCATCTACGAGAACGTTCAGAGGGTGGAGAACCTGCGGAAGGCCAGCAAGTACTACGACAGCTCCAAGACCCTCCTGCAGAACATGGAGATCCTCTACGCCATCCCCGGGGGCTTCATCCAGGACCTCAGCCGGGACCTCTACATACCCTTCCTCACGCCCTGGATAGAATCCCTGAGCATGGACACCGGCGGGCTCCACATAAAAATGCGGGTCTACAACCTGGGAACCACCAGGGTGGAGAACATCAAGGGGCACCTGTATACGTGGGTGGACAATGTGGACGCCCCCAGCGGNGGGGAAGATAGCGATTGGAACGCGAAATTCTGGGTCTCTAAGTTCTTCAACAGGGGAAGTACCGGGTCTAGGTATTCCGGTTTCCAGAAAATCAAGGTGGATCCCATCTTCGCTTCCAAACCCCTCTTCCCCATGTACTACGTGGACAACTTGGGCAACGCCGAGATGGACCTGTGGGAGCACATCGTCTGGAACTTCGGCTGGCCCAGGCTCCCCTACCCCACCAAGTGCGAGAGGCAGTACTGGTGGGTGGACGAGCACCAGCTGGTGCAGAGGTTCCAGAACTGGGGCCTAACCTACGACCTGAGCGAGAACAACCACCCCGTAGTGGAGTTCTTCTGGGAGAACAACCGCATCGCCCCCTCCGCTCCCTACACGGGGGAGGGAGGAATAGCAAAGTACGTGGGGGATCCATTTTCGAGCTCGAAAGCCAGCATGAGTAAAGATAACCTCAATCCAGGTGGGGATTACCTCACCATCTCCTACGACGGCAAGGACTTCCTACTCTACTGTGGTCTCAAAATCGATGATCAGATGGCCCTCGCAGACGTGTACGTAGTAGGGGACGACGCCTTTTGGGGAAGGAAGACCGAGCTGGACGCCTTCTCCGCCATGTACATGAACNCGNTCTGCTAAACCCACCTCCTCCTGATCGCCAAGGTCACCGCCCCCTCCAGGAGGGCCCAGACCATTCCCCCCGCGTACTGGGAGCCGAGGCTGGTGAGCCCCAGCGGAAGGAGGATTCTCTCCACGAAGAGGAAGAAGGCCTTCTCCACCAGCAGGTAGAAGGCCGGAACGGCCAGGGCCATCACCACCAGCCCCTTCGGGCCCAGGCCCAGGGACCTGAAGATCCTCAGGAAGAGGAGGGTTCCCACGGCCATGGCGATTAGAACGCATCCCTTCACCCTCTTGGGGAGGAGGGGGAAGGGGAAGGAGAGAGGCCCCCCGGTGGGGTCGGTCAGCCCCACCAGCCGGAAAAGGGCCCCCGTGAGGAGCGGAAGAAAGATGAGGAAGCCCGTGGGAAAAAGCAGGCTTTCCCACCTCCTGTAG
>QNVD01000121.1 GCA_004347925.1 Hadesarchaea archaeon | reverse complement strand
CCTCGTGCAGCCCCCTCTTGGGCTCCATCACATACCCCCCCGCGTAGGTCTCCTCCAGCCTCTCCTCGTACTCCTCCCCCCTGGGCCTGGGCGGCACCAGCTCATCCCTCCCGAAGGCCTCCCTGATGAGCAGCCACTCCACCAGCTGTCCGGGGGTCATCCTGCTCACGTCGAAGAGGGTTTGCCCCACCAGCCTGGTGAGCTCCCTGAAGAGGGGGAGGAAGGAAAGGCCCAGCTCCAGCGTGGCCTCGGCGTCGGAGAGGGAGTACTCCAGCAGGCGCCTGAAGCTCTCCCCCCCCTCCTCCCAGGCCCTGGCTATTCCTCCCATCTCGAAATCAGGCTTCTCCTTCCCCAGCACGTAGCGGTAGACGTCCTCCAAGGTGTAGTGGATGAGCCTGATGGCCCCTATGGTGGCCAGGAAGCTCACCATGGCGTAGACGTCCACATGCAGCCTTCCAGGGAGCCTGGTGGCGGTGGCGAACTTCCTCCTTCTGGTCTTGGCCCCCTCACCCCCCCTCCCCAGCTCCAGCTCCACCCCCAGCCTCCTGGCCCTCTCCCTGAGATAGGGGAAATCGAAGAAGTCGGTGTTGTACCCCAGCAACAGATCCACCTCCCTCTCCCTCACGATCTCCACGAACCTCCTCATCATCTCCCTCTCGCTCCCCACCACCTCCACGAAGTCCGGCACCTCCCCCTCGGCTTTCCAGGTTATCACCTTCCTGAAGCCCCCCGGAGCCGCCAGGCTTATCATGATCACGGGATCCCTGTCGGACCTGGGAATCCCGGCGGGATTGTAGACCTCTATGTCGAAGCTCATCACCTCCAGCTCCTGCTGGTATCCGGGTAGGAACTGGGGGGGGCCAACCGCCCTCCTTTCTCCCCCCCTCTCCTCCACCTCCACCCGCACTCCCTCCAGGGGGAAGAGGCCCCTCTCTATCAGGTACTGCCTGGCCGGGGGAAGGTCGAAACCGTAGAACTCCTTAACCCCGGGGAGTTCCCGGAGGGCATGCCTCAGGGGGGTGAGATGCCGGGGGCTGTGGAGGAAAACCCTCAACACCTCCTCCTCCCTCCCCAGCTTCTTCTTCCCCACCACCTCCACCCTCTTCGGGCTCAAGGGCTGGCCCTTTTCCACCACCTCCACCTTGGAGGCCATCTTGGCCAGCCGGTGGGGATCCTCCGCGGTGAGGTAGAAGGAGAGATCAAAGCCCTGGTCAAGAACCGTCCTGACCCCCTCCCTGGTCTTGAGATAGAGCCTGGGGGAGGGAACCTCCTCCTCCGCGTAGTCCACATCCAGCAAAAGGCCTTCCACGATCACTCTCTTTCTTTGGACCGGGAGCCTAAAAAAAGTGGCGGGGATTTCGACCCGTCCGCTACTCTTTGGACGGAACCCTGAACCTCGACCACTTTCAGGGCACCGCCCTTTTTTCGCGTCCCGGGTCTTTTTCCCGCGATAGGTGCATCGCACCGACCTCCCCGGTGCTTATCCGCCGCCTTCCCGGGTTTTTGCCCCGGTTTTTCGGCGGCTCCCCGTTGCCCTTAGGCTCCGGTTCTGCCCCTCTCGCGGGCTTCCATCCCCGCCAATCATCTCTCCTACTCGGGCTCTTTTAAGATTTGTTCACCCGAAATGGGATATTCCAATCCTCAGCATATTTCCTGCCAGACTATATGGAAGATTTTGAAAGGGGCTTCGCCCTCTCGTACACGGAGGGGAAGGCCCTCGCCGGTCCCCCGGGAGGAATCTTGCCCGTGGGACATGCCCTGGAGCAGTACCCGCACAGCCTGCAGTACTCCGTCTTCTCGGGGAAAAGGGCCACCGACCTCTCCACTCCCCTGCCCACAAAGGCCAGCACCCCGTCCTGCGTCACGGAGGCGCAGGTGCGCACGCAGAGGCCGCAGAGGATGCACTCCCTCTCCCTTCCCCCCACCCTGGAGAGCAACCTGGAGGGATCGGCCCCGTACTCCCTCACCATCCTCCAGAACCTGCTCCCCTCCCTCTCCGGCCCCCCCGTCAGGGAGGCCAGCTCCAGAAGGGTCTTCCTCAGAGAACGCAGCTCTGCGGTCTCCGTTCTCACCTTCAGCCCCTCCTCCACCGGGTAGCAGCAGGAGGCCACCGTCCTGGTCCTCCCTCCCCTCTCCACCTCCACCACGCAGATCCTGCAGGCCCCGTAGGGCTCCAGCTCCTCGTCGTAGCACAGGGTGGGGATCTCCACCCCCGCCCTCCTGGCGGCCTGGAGGACCGTCTCCCCCTCCCT
>QNVD01000120.1 GCA_004347925.1 Hadesarchaea archaeon | reverse complement strand
TGAACCGCCTGGGTCTCACCACTATGACCCGCCGCCCCCCGGGTTGCCCTAAGCCCCGCACACGCTCCGCTGAGCGGAATCATAGCCTCCCGGCTCGGTACGGAGCTCGGGCCAGCCGCCGCCTCATCCGTTCCGTCAGGCACCGGCGCCCTGCTGACGGCGGGCCTAGTGGTGGCCCGATGAGCGTTAGGGTGACGGTAAATCCACCAAGCCTTCTGGATGTAGACGCTGGCCGCATAAAACGCCTCGTCCAGTGTCGGTTTCGGTATCCCGTACCACCTCCACCAAGGGAGGGAGTTGCCGTTCCTCTCAATGCCACGGTTGCTGAGAATGAGGCCCATCAGGACGTCCCTCCTCAGCTCCCAAGGCCTCTCGAAGTCCCTCCTAGGCCTGGTGTCCGAGAGGAACCGCACGCAGACCCTGACGACGCCGGCACGGACGGTCATGGTCTCGGAACCGGCCTCTGCACGCATTCCAGGCAGAGGGGCCTCCCGACGGTGGCTACGAAGTTCTTTATCCTCGCGTACATCTCCCCCTTATTAATCCTTCTACCGCAGCGGTCGCATACGTAGTCCTTGTTCGCCCTTCTGACCTCTACCTGCATGCTCTCAGCCTCAGCTCACGCTCGCCCAGCTTCGTTATCCAGAAGTACCTAGGCTCGAGGCTGTCCCTCTCAATCCAGCCCTTCCCTTCCAAGCGATCCAGCACTACTTCCAACGTACGCAGGTTAATCCCGTCCCCCATCGCCTTCAGTAGCCTCTTCGGGTTCCAGAAGTGCCTTGTGGAAATTACCCCAAGTGCTTTCACCTCAAGTTCATGCCACTTGCTGATTGCTTGGAGAATCCTGTCGAGCCCGATCCTGGCCACGAGCTTCGGCCCTGGGAAGCACCTGCCAGAGGCGAGCTTCCTCGAGTAGTAGTGGCTTATCCCGATTTCCCTCTCGAGAAAGCTGGGCGGGACGCCCTGCCTGAGCGCCTCGCGGATGAGCTCGACGAAAGCTAACCTCGCCTCGACGGATGTGTCCTTTGGGGAAAAAGTATTTAAATTTACACTTTTTAAGTAGTTTGAGGCCAACCCGAGGGGGTTGGTTTTTCTCTCCATTATACACTGAGCGAAATGCTTTTAAGGCTTATGCTGTAACTATTTAGATAGTTATGCCACTGATCGAGAAAAGGAAGCTGGGTATCGGGGGGCCCAACTCATACCAAGTAACGGTTCCAAAAGGTTGGGTGAAGTTCTTCAAGCTGAAGCCTGGGGAGGAAGTCGAATTGGTCGTGGATACACCAGTGGTTGTTTTCCCCCCCAACCTCGGAAGGAAGGAGAAGATTGAAGCACTGCAGAAAATCTGCAAGCTCATAGAACTCCTACCGGAGCCCCCAGAAACGACAGGCGAGAGAATGGGAGGAGGAGAGCCAAGATGCTAGTGTGTGAAAACTGTGGATGGTTCCGGATACGAAGAAGGTAAATTTGCTGAGTCATATTTATTAAGAGAATGAGAGGTTCCGATGGCTGGGAACCCGGAGGAGTTCCAGAACCTGAACTTCGACCAAGTCAAGGAGCTGGACGAGGCGTCCTGGCGCCTGTGGACCTACCTGCAGTTCAGGAACCTGGACAAGAAGATGGGATGGATCATCAAGATTCTGCTGGCACTGGTCGCGGCCGTCTTCGGCCTCAAGCTCGTCTGAATTTCACTACACCTGGGCCGTAGTCAGGGGAGGAAGGTGTGCGTTCACCGGGGCTGCTATCGTTTTAAAAGCGTGGGAACAGTGTGGGATGGAGGAGTGGGTCACCGAGCTGGAGTACAGAACTAAGATCGAGAGGGCGGGGGGGAGGCTGAGGTTCACCATAGAGCTGAGGTCCCCTTGGGTTAAGCTTTATGAGAAGATATATAGCCTGATTTTCCTCGGTAAAAGCCTCGGCTGGGGAGGGGTCGAGTACGCCTGAGGGAAACCTGTCCGAGGAGGAGGTGCGGAAGGGGATAGAGGAGGCGAGGTCCTCCCCCGAGAGGGCGAGGGGGTGGATAAGGGAGTTCCTCTCGGGGCTGGCACCGGAGGACCTCGAGAAGGCCGCCAGGGAGAACTACAACCCGATAAAGGACCTGGTGGAGAGGTTCCACCTCGCCAGCCCCGCCGTCAGGATGGGGGCGGTCGTCCTGCTCAAGTCGAACTGGAGGGAGCTGGAGGAGTACCTGACGAACGTCCCAAAGCTGATACAGCTCTTCCTCGAGAACAGGCCCGAGCTGAAGGGAGTCCTAGAGAGGCCGGAGGTCAGGAGGTACCTGAACCTGACCTGCGCCTACTGCTACTTCTGGCTGTCCGACTACGTGGACCCGCCGAACGTGGACGTCGAGTGCCCAAGGTGCCACGAACTCCTGCCCCTGGACCCGGTGCAGGTCCCGGTGGTCTACGAGCTCAGGGAGGAGAAGGGGGCCATCTCCCTGGTCGGACGGAGGCTGATGTGCCCGAAGTGCGGGGGGTGGATGAGGGTTGCCGAGGAGGGCTAGGCTGGGCGGTCTGGTGGAGAGGCACTTCAAGGACCTGAGGAGGGAGAGGAGGATTAAGAGGCTGTGGTACGTGTCCTTCTGCCTGCCCTGCGTCGTGCTCATGCTCGCCGGCACGCTCATGAACAACGACTTCGTGAAGTGGATCGGCTCCATCTCCTTCGGTGGTGCCCTGGCGTCGATAATAGGTACGGAGATAACCCTCTACCAAATAGAGAACCTGGGCTTCGGCTCGGCCATGATAAAGGGCTTCCTGGAGACCCCCCTGGGGGGGAAGTTCATGGAGATGGTGGAGAAGGTGGACGTGCTGCTCTCCAAGGTGGACGAGAGGGAGGTGAAGAGGACGATGGCCGAAATCAGGAGGGTGGTGAGGACCTTCAGGGAGTGGTGGGAGAGGGAGGGGAGCCAGCTCCTCTCCGAGGCGGGGAAGTTCCTCTCCAGGCGGATAGAGAGGAGGGAGATAAAGGCGGAGGTGGTAGGTTCTGATGGGCTGGCTGGAGGCAATCCTTGCGGGGGCGGGTGCGTTCTTCGGGACGCTCCAGGCCCATCACGAGTACCTGAGGAGGAGGGTGCTCAGGGCGGTTGAGGAGAGGGCCCCCGAGCAGAGGAGGATACCGGTCTCGGTGGTGATTCCGGCCCTGGAGGAGGAGAAGTACCTGCCGGGATGCCTGAGGAGCCTGCTCAACGGGACGGTGGTCCCGGACGAAATCATAGTGGTGGACTCGGGGAGCAGGGACGGTACGGTGGAGATAGCAGAGAGCTTCGGCTGCCGTGTGCTGTACTCCCCAAAGGGGGAGTTCCTCTGGGGGAGGGAGGGCTCGGAGGACGAGCCCCACATCTGGACGACGGGGGTCGCGGAGGCCAGGAACAGGGGAGGGGCGGAGGCGAGGAATGACGTGCTGCTCTTCACGGACGCCGACACGATCTTCGAGTGGCACGCCGTGGAGAGGCTGTACCAGGTGCTCATGAGGGGGGCGGCGGTCACCCACCCCATGCAGGTGCTGGCGGACCGGCCGGAGCTCGGCTGGTGGTGGCACGTTCAGAACCTCGGGATGGACCTGAGGGTGCCCTCTAGGACGCAGATGGTGAGGAGGGAGGACTTCCTCAGGGTGGGGGGCTTCAGGTACATCTTCCACGAGGACAACGACTTCGCCAGGAGGGTGGCGGGGCTGAGGCGGGGCGGGATGCGGTTCGTCCCGGACGCCGTGATAGGGACCTCGGGGAGGAGGATTACCTTCTTCGGGTGGAGCTGGGAGAGGCACACCCAGAGGTGATTTTAAGGGATTTAACCTATTAATTGATGCCTCCGGTAGAGCTCTGGAGCAGGATTCCCCCGGCCAACTCGGTCGGTACGGCCCAGCTGGTGGACGGTGCCGTCACGACGGAGAAGATAGCCGACGGGGCGGTGACGCCCGCCAAGGCCGTCCCATCGCTCAAGTCGGAGCACATCCTGGGGGACGACACGGAGGTATCCACCACCAGCACCGCCTACGAGGAAATCAAGAAGTTCAACTTCTACAAGGACACCACGGTTGAGAGCATGAACTGGAAGACGCTCGAGGTGGTGGCCGAGGCCAGGGTGGACACCACCGGCCAGACGGCCACGGTCGGGCTCTTCGTTGACGCGGAGACATCCCCCCGCCTCGAGCTGAGCTACACGGACACGACCTACGCCACCTCGAGGGGGACGGCTGACATCTCCAACCTCGCCACCGGCTTGCACACAATCTCCATCAGGCTGAAGACCACGGGAGGGACGGCGTACCAGAGGCACCTCGAAATCAAGGCGGTCAAGACATAGTGATAGACCTATGGTACAGGGCTGGGATCAGGAAGGTTGCCGAGCTTAGGGTGCCGTCGGATTCGACGCTGGTGACCTTTGATGGGCTGAACATCCTAGAGCACAGGTTCTACCTCATCATCTTTTCGGTCAAGAACACCTCCTCGAGCAGCTCGGACTACTACCTCTTCGTGAACGGGGACCTGAATAAGGCGAACTACTACTGCCAGACCCTTGTTTCGAGCGGAATCGAGATTAGTGCCAATAGGTATAACCTCCCCCTGGTGGCCTACCTCTCCTCGCTCTCCAACGCCCTATGCGAGATAATCCTGGGACTCGACCCCGACTACCACCCAAGGTACCACGTCAGGTGCACGAGGTACGTCTCGAATGTCGCTAACGTCCTCTACTCGGGCTCCTACTACGCCCCGGTCTCGAATGTAACGAGGCTGGATTTCCAGTCATCGGCGACAAACGCCATCGGCAGAGGGTCAAGGATTATTATTTTCGGGGCGATGGTGTGATGGAGGAGGAGGCGACCCAGGTGGTGGTGGACGCGCAGACGGGCGAGCTGAAGATACAGAAAATTCCCTTCACTCCCTCTCCAGCAGAGGAGTCTGATGCAAAATAAAGCAAAATAGGAGTATCTGATGGGGCGGTCGAGGGGCGCTGCGGTTCTGGCGGGAGCCTTGGCGGGCGCTTTCTCGGTGATAGCCCTCGCCGGGAGGGTCAGGGCCCATGCCCCCACAGGATACCTCTTCCCGATAAGGGTGAGCCTGGAGGGCGGGGATGAGGGGAAGGAGGAGGTTCTGGACTTCGTCAACCGCCCGCCCTTCGTCCCCCTCGTCTCGCTCACCCTGTACAACGACGGGCCGGACGAGGTGTACCCGGGCGTGAACTACTCCCAGAGGATTTCCCCCATGGTGAGGGGGGAGAACCTGAACGTGGACTTCGGTTCCCCGACGATCGAGAGGCTCCACCTCCTGGTCTCCCCCTACAAGTCGGCGACGGTGAGGGGCTTCGGCCTGTACTTCGGCGGAAGCCCGCCCGAGTTCACGGAGAGGTACGAGGTGGTGAGGGACGCCCTGGGGAGGGTCACTAGCGTGAGGCTGATTTCCGGCACGGGCGAGGCGAAGAGCCTTATTACCCTGGTCAGGAGGAGTTGATGGAGGCCTGGAAGAGGGCGCTCGTGGCCGGGGTGGGGACGGCGGCCCTGACCGCGTACCTTCTGTGGGTGTACTCGAAGGTTGCCGGGGTCGAGATTTCTAGGCAGCTCTACCCGGTCTACGTCATCCCAGTGTCTGTGGCTGCGGCGGTGGTGGCGGCGGTCAGGTGACTCAAATGCTCCTCTACGTCTACCCGATTCGACAGTACGTGACCTTCACGTACATAGCCAGGTCTCACATCGACCAGATGGTCAGGAGGGGGATCCTCGTCTTCGGCAGGGACTGGGGGGACTTCTGGGAGGCTGGGTCCGGCGGGTTCCGGAAGGTCATCCTCCACCCGCTCTGGTACCCCTTCATAGGCGTGTCGGGGGAGAGGGCGGAGGTCGGGCGGGCGTTCCTGGACAGGCTTTCGCGGGAGAGCAGGCTGGCGGCCTTCGAAGTGGTGGAGAGCGACGGGCTGGGCGAGACGGCCGTGGAGATAGCGAACAGGATGGAGTTCCTGTGCGTCCCCTCTACCTGGTCGGCCAGGATGGCGGTGAGGGCGGGGGTGAGGGTGCCCGTCTACGTCGTCCCCCACGGCGTCCCCAGGTGCTTCAGCGGGCCCCCGAGGGAGCCCAGGCACCCAGGGATTGCGGGGCTGAGGAGGATGAAGGCGGAGAAGGGGCTCAGGCTCGTGTTCTTCAACATGTTTCACTCAAGCTACAGGAAGGGGGCGGATTTGGTGAAGAAAATCATGGAGAGGGTCCAGGCCAGGCACCCGGAGGTCAAGCTGCTGATCAAGAGGCACCCAGGCCTAGAGGACCCCTACCTGGGGGAGCTCAGGAAGGTCGGCCACGTCGAGTTCGCCGAGTGGCTCCCACCGGAGGACCTGAGGGACCTCTACGACTCCTGCGACGCCTGCCTCGTGATGAGCAGGGGCGGGGGCTTCGAGCTCGTCGCCGTGGAGGCGGGCTGTCGGGGCGTGCCGACGCTGGTGCCCGAGGACGGCTGCTTCCTGGACTACTGCCACCTGCTGGTCCCGGTGAGGGTCTCGGGGCACCCCCCCTCACTGCCGGGGAACCCGATACACACGGGGGCGGGCTGGGAGGCGGACGTTGATGACGCGACGGAGAAGCTCCTGGACGTGATAGAGAACCCGGGGCGGTGGAGGGAGAGGATGGCGAGGAACGCCGAGGCGCTCAGGCGGGCCTTCACCTGGGAGAGGGCGGGGGAGATAATAAGGCACATACTGAGGAGGCACGGGTGGATTTAAGGGGCCCAATGTAGTCTTCTGATGGAGAGTGAGAGGCTCTACACGGCCCTGAAGTACGGGGTCGTGGGTGGGCTGGTGGCGGCGGGCGTGATGCTTGGAATCAGGAGCGTGCTGGCCAGACCAGCCCCGCCAACCTACCCGACAGCCCCAATCAGGCTGCTGGTGAGGTGATGGTCAGCCGGAGGAGGCTCGCCCTGATTGCCGGGTCCTCCGCAGCGGCGGTCGCAGGCATAGCGCTGGCAAGGAGGGTCCTCGCCGCCGCACCAGCCGGCCAGGAGTACGTCCTGGTTGGCAACCACAGCTACAGCCTCTCCCTGGGCCCGCTCAACTCGGTCGGGTTGGTGGTGGAGCGGGAGTACGACCCCCCGACGGGCTTCGAGTGGGTTCGCCTGGTGAGCTCGAGGCCCATCTCGGAGGTCAAGGACGCCTGGTTCAGATGCTCCGCCTACTGGAGGGAGGGGGCGGTGGCTAGGATTGCCGGTTGCCGCCTGGCGTCCGACCTCATAAACCGGCTGTCGGGGCGGTTTGGGAACTTCCTGGGGCGGGATCACTCCTGGAGGATGGAGTCCATGTGCTACCTCTGGAACTGCTACCTCTTCCCCCTCGTCTCGGGAGGCCAGGTGGGGACCCAGGGGCAGAACCTCTGCGATATAAGCCTGGACTACCCCCTGCCCCCGACCGACTGGATAGATCTCGAGACGGAGCTGGCCTTCTCTACGGCCGGGACGACCGGGACGGTGAGGCTGTTGCTCAGCGTCTATGACTCCACCTCCCTGGACTTCCACTTCTCGCAGGACAACGTGACCGATACCTACCAGACGTACTATTTTGTCACACCGAGGTTCGGGCCTCTCTCCCCGAGGAGGTTCGTGCTTTCCGACGAGGGCTCGAGCTCCTACCCGTACATGGTCAGGAACGCCGTCCTGAGGCTGCACATGGTGCTCGGGCCGGAGTTCCTACAGTGGCTGCTGGACCTCATCCGCCAGGTGCTGGCCGCCATACTCGGATCGGTGCCTCCGCAGGTGCAGGTCCAGGTGGACACCAACCCGGGGGTCTTCCTTGGGCAAGCCTTTTAAGGGATAGGTAGAGTGTTCTGATGGAGACCTGGCAGAAGGCCCTTCTGGTCGGGCTCGGGACGGCTGGGCTTGGGGCGGCGTTCATCTACGTCTATCCCAGGGCAACTGGGATGCAGCCGATGCCGCCTGCGATTTACCCGGTGTTCCTGATTCCCCCCGTGATCTCGTCGGTCATCTCGGTAATCAGCAGATGACGTGGGAGAGGATTGCCCTGAAGGCGGTGGCCGTCCTGGTGGCGGGCGAGCTCTGCCTGAGCCTGTACTGCCGGGCCGTGGGCCTGCAGGTGCCCATCCAAATCAACCCGCTCCTCGTGGTGCCTCCGGTGCTTGGGCTGGTTCTCGTCGAATCGATTAGATAGGACTTTAAATCGGCGGGTAAATATAAAATCAACGACGTTTCCTGATGGAGGAGAGACGGGAAGGCAAGGTGAGGGTCGTCTTTTTTCGGAGGAGGCTCCAGGTACGAGAGGCTTAAGAGGGGCCTAGCGGCCTTCTCCGGCCTCGGCCTTGCCCTCGCGCTCGCCGGACGCGTCAGGGCCGCACCGCCGCTGGTCTACGTCTACCTCCCGGCCCCCAAGGTGAGCCTCCCCCCGCCCGAGTCCTTCCCCATCCAGACGGCGGACTGGGTCTGGGAGAACTGCCTCAGGCCGGTGTTCGGGACGGACTGGGACGGGCTTCTGGCCCTGGTGGACGAGTGGTACAGGCTGCCGACGGACGACGTTGTTAGGGCCTTCCTGGACGCGGACGGGACGGACAGGCTCCCCTGGCAAAGTGTGGTCTCCGACTGTGACGACTTCGCCCAGGCCCTGCACGGCACGTTGGAGTGCACCTGCTGGGGTTACGGTTTCTGCTTCGGGCAGATCTACTGGTGGTCGAACCTCAACCAGGCGGGACACGCCCAGAACCTCTACGTGAACGACAGGGGAGAGGTCAGGATAGTGGAGCCGCAGACGGACGGGGTCATGTCGTGGTCGGACATCCTATCGAGGTACCCGGACGCCAAGCCCTTCCTCATCCTGCTGTAAAGGCTTTTAAGGGGGGAGGATAGGTATTCGATGGATGCGAGAACCGTGGGGATCCTGTGCGGAGGCCTCGTGGCAGGGGGACTGGTGAACCGCTACCTGGTGAGGAGGTACGTGCCGGAGAGGTACATAGGCCCCGTCTCCCTGAAGCTCCTCACCACGGGGATACTCGGTGCCGGCGTCGGGCTGGGCGGGTACGTGCTCCTACCCGAGAAGTCCAACGTCTTCGCTGGCGGACTCGGTGCAGGGGCCGTCCTCGAGGAGGCCTTCCACAGGGTGACCGGCAGATAGGCTTATTTTAAGGCTCGGGCAATTATCTGATGCCCGAGGTCAAGCCTAGGGACGTTGCCGTTCTCCTAGGGGCGGTAGCCGGGCTGGCCGCAGGTTACAAGCTCTACGAGTCGGCCCCGTTCCTGGCCGGCTTCCTCTGCTTCCCGGCGGCCATGTACGGCGTCCCCCTGGTGGTGGAGACGGCAAACTCCCTGAGGAGGGCGGTCAGGGGCTGATGCAGGTCAGGAGCCTCGCCCCGCTGGCAGGGCTCGCGGGGCTGGGGGTGGGATACCTGCTCTTCAAGAGGATAATAGAGCCCAGGTACAAGACGGAGACGCTGTTCGGGGTCCCCAAGAGAACCGTAGTCTCCTGCATCGCAGGCGGGGTGGTCATGTACGTCGGGTCCGGGATGGAGGGCGTCCCGATGTACGCCACGGTGGGAATCGGAGGGGGGATACTCCTCGGCGAGGCTTTAAGTTGGGGAGGGGGAGCTTGAGATGGTGTGGATCGACCAGCTGAGGGAGAAGGTCGGCCAGAGCGTCACGGGGCTGGACGTCTCCTTCTACATGGACTGGTACTTGTGGCTCTCCAACGTGGCCGGGCTGGCGGGCTGCGACTTGGGGAACGCCCCGGCCTACTACCAGGACGCCGTGACGAAGGCCGGGCAGGGTGACCTCGACGGGGCCTACGCCTCGGCGCGCTACGCCGTCAAGATAGCCAGGGACATGCTCATGACCGAGGACAATCTGAACAAGCTCCTCTCGGCCTACGACTCAAGGAGGGCGGACATAGTGGCGATGATTCAGGCCGCCAAGGCGGAGGGGATTGACGTCTCGGCCTTCGAGCAGTACCTGTCCCTGGCGGAGACCTTCGTCAGGGCGGGGGGGAGGGAGCTCTGCGTGGCGGTCTATCTGGCCGAGAGCATCAGGACGGACCTCACCAACTACGTCACGAGGTGGAGGCAGGGGGCGCTGAACCTGGCACCTCCCCACGGCATATACGACATACCCGAGGACGCGACGGACATCCTCGTGATGGACCAGGTGGCCTGCGAGTCCCTGGGCCATGTGGGGTTCGTCTGGACGCAGAGCGAGGCCTTCAAGTCCGACGTCGCGAGGATAATCAAGGACTACGACCCGTCCTCGGAGGTGCTCTCGATTGTCGTCGCCCCCCCGAAGGTGATTGTATACATCAAGTCGCCCTTCGCCTGGAAAGCGTTGCTGCCCCTCGTGAAGATAGCCCTCGTGGGCATCTTCGCCTGCCTGGCCGTCAGGTGGGTCGGGGACTACATCGTGAAGCCCTGGGCGAGGGCGGTGGAGAAGCAGGCGGAGACGCAGAGGACCATAGCCGAGCTCCAGCACGACACGGTGAACAACGTGGTGAACAACCCGAACCTGAGCGACCAGACAAAGAAGGAGATAATCGAGGCGGTGACGGAGGGGTACTCCAAGATTGCGGAGGCCGCGGCGGCTCCCGCCATCTCCCTGTCCGACATCATCAAGCTGGGTATCGGGGTCCTTGTCTTGGGTGTCGTGCTCTGGGGCCTATCCCAGCTTCCTCCTAGGAAGAAATAAGGAAAGGAGGACTTTCTGATGGGGAGGGAGGCGGCCAGGAGGCTGGGAACGGTTGCGATTGGCGGAGTGGGCGCCTGGCTCCTGTACCGGTACACCACGGAGAGGGTCCTCAAGGGGACGGTAAGCGTCGAGGTGGTGGACTACCTCTCCGGGAGCCCGATAGAGGGGGCGGAGGTCACGGCGGATGGCGTGTCGGGTACGACGGACAAGGAGGGGAAGGTCTCGCTGAGGGTAGGGACGGGCTGGAGGACGGTGAAGGCGTCCAAGCCGGGGTACCTCGATTCCTCCAAGCGCGTCTATGTCGAGCCCCTGAAGATCCTGCCCGTGAAGATAGAGCTCGGGCCGGACCTCCCCGCGCCCTCTCAGTCCGGCACCGTGAACGTGAGGATTTCGGCGACCGCCGACCAGCTCTGGGGGAACGACTCCTACTCCGAGGCGTACGCGCTCAGCCCCGCCGTCCTCAAGGCCTACACCCTCTGGCACAGCCCCTGGGGCTACCTCCTCATGGAGCTCTACAGACCCTGGGTGGAGGAGGGGAAGTGCGTCCCCGGTGCCCCGACCCCCCACTGGCCCGTGGTTCCCCCGACCCTCAGGAGGTACGTGAGGTCCAGGCTCCCCCTGGAGAACCTCACCGTGAGGCTCTACAACCCCGCCTGGGAGAAGAGGGGGGCCACCCTCGCGGACGGGACCGTCGTCTTCTACAACGTCCCGAAGGGCGAGTACGTGCTCTCCGTGGACTTCGACCAGAACAGGGACCTCCCCTACTGGCTCGGGGGGACGAGGGCGCCCGGGCAGCGGATAGTGGTGGACGAGGACCACACGGAGTTCCGGATCCACCTCGACCAGGCGGAGCTCTTCCCAAGGAGGACGGCGTCCCTCTACTTCGAGCCAGGGACGGCGGACTACTTCATCAGGCTCGTTGAGCAGCCGGTCCCGGGCGGGGTGAACTGGGTCCTGGTGAGGCACAGGGACCCGAGCCTAATCTACCCGCTGCCGGGGGCGGAGATATTCCTGGACGTCTGGGAGGCGGACAAGCCGGACGTGACCAGCGTCGAGAGCCCGGACGTGAAGTTCAGGTACAAGGTCCACATAGTGAAGGCGGTTGAGAAGAGGGTCGAGGGGGTGACGGTATGGAGGGCGGTCTGCTCCTGCGGCTGGGAGTCGGCGGACATCGACCTGAAGCAGAACATCATCCCGGAGGCGCTCTGTCACTACATCTCGACGGGGATGCCCTCCGGGACGGCCTTCATGGTGTACCCGATAGACGTCTGCCTCGCCCCCGGCGGAGAGGCCCTCCCCTCCCACGTCCTGGGGATGCTGGTCCTGAAGGGGGTCGGGAGGTACCTGTACGTGAAGTTCTCCAGGCCGGCTACCAACCACTGGTCCCTCCTCAGGGCGGAGATAGCCGTGCCGGCGAAGATAGGCGGCTCGGTCGTCCTGCTGGCCCCCCCGAGGGGCTACCACCCGTTCACCGAGCGGACGGCGGGGGGTGCGAAGATATGGATCGCCTGCCCGGAGTGCGGGTTCAGGACCTCGGAGAAGCTGGCAGAGCCGCTTGACCTGACCAACTCCCTGGAGGCAAAGAAGGCGGCCTGGGACGAGTTCCTGTCGGCGGACCACCTGTCCGAGCACCCAGGTGAGGAGTTCGAGGGGCCTGAGGCCAGGCTGAGGCAGGTCCTGCTCTGGGGGTACGGCTACCTGGGGCTCAGGCCGGGCTTCGGGCTCGTGGCCAGCTCGTGCCTGACCAGCCCGGTTCAGGCCCTCGCCTGCTCCCCCTCAATCTCCGCCTCCTCCGGCCTCGTCCCGGGGACGCTCTCCCAGTCATACTCCCCATCGATCTCCGCCTCCTCGGGCCTGACCTGCGCGACGGTAGCGGAGTCCTACTCCCCATCGATCTCCGCCTCCTCGGGCCTGACCTGCGCGACGGTAGCGGAGTCCTACTCCCCATCGATCTCCGCCTCCTCGAGCCTCTCCTCGGCGTGAGCCACCCACCCCTGAAGGGTGTGGATTTCCCGCTCGCAGTCTTAAATATGCGGCGTCCCAGTCTCTGATGGAGCTGGTTGTGAGGCCCAGGCTCTGCCTCGAGGTGCTTGTGGACGGGAGGAGGAGGCACGTCTCGGCGGGGGACCTGATGACGAAGTGGTTCAGGAGGTGGCTTGGCTACCTCGTCTTCCTGACGCCCCTGGACCTGACGGACACAAGCGGGAGCTCCTTCACCCCCTCTGTGGCGAGCCCGGCCGGGAATACGGCCTTCTGGGACATACAGGCGGGGAAGGACGGGACCTCCCCTACCGAGAGCGACTACAAGATTCTGAGCCCCGCCTCCTACACCCTAGACAGCTACTCCGTCATAGACATATCCGAGACGGCCTCGGGGATAACCTTCGGGCTCTCGAAGAGAATCAAGATGAACGAGACGACCACGCTGAGGGAGTTCGGGCTGGTGGGAGGGCACGGCGTGTCCGGGGGGTACATGCAGAACAAGTTCCTCGTAGCCAGGGACACGGGGAGCGTGCCGGTGCAGTCGGGGCAGCTCGTGGACATCAGGTACACCCTGACCCTCCCTGTGCCGTCGCTCACCGACACGAGCGGGTACACCAAGTGGTTCAACAGGGCCCTAGCCCACATGATGACCGCCGGGGGCTACCAGTACTACCTGGGCAACACCTGGCTCACCAACTGGAGCCCCCAGTGGCTGTACGACTTCGCCACCGGGACCGAGTACAAGGCCCACTACACCGGGCCTTCCACCTGCTATGTGGAGGAGTGCAGGGTGGGGACGGGGACGACGGCGCCCGCCTACGATGACAGGGCGTACATCACGGAGGCCTCGAGCACCTACTGCACGAAGTCCTACGCCACGACGGAGGCGACGGGCAGCCTGACAATCGAGAGGTGGGAGGACAGGACCTGCTCCAGCGCCGTGACCCTGAAGGAGTGGATTGTGGTGGGGAGGTTTTTTGACAGCAACCAGAACGACCGGTACTACGTCATCCACAGGGGGAGGAACACGGCCGGGGTCTCAATCCCGGCGGGCGGAATCGCGAGGATATACTTCAAGCTGGTCATCTCGACCTAGCTTGGGGCGTCGCTCTAGGTGGCCGGTGGTCCACGGCTATCCCCTCTGGCACTACTTCGTCGGGGGCAGCCACTCCTTCGCCGGCTACCTGACCCCGGTGGGGGGGATTTTGGTCGGGCCCTGGCTCGCGGCGGTGCTCTTCTCCTGCTTCATTGTATACGAGGTCGTGGAGTGGCTCCACTTCTGGTGGATCGACAAGTGCCCCGACAAGGTGTACGTGGACGTGCTCGAGTACTCCATACCCCTCTACGCCACCTCGGCCCTGGTCACGGTCCTAAGGCTCCTGGCATGAGTCTGCTGAGTCCCCTAAAGCCTTTTTAAGCCGTGGGAACAGTGTGGGATGGGAGAGGGAGAGGAGCCGCTGAGGGAGGTGGAGGAGGCGGTGGAGGAGTTCGTCCGGGAGGTCAAGGCGATATCGGTCAGGGCGGGGAGGGATTACCTGAGGGCGCTCGGTGCACTGGTCAGGAGGTTCGGGGAGAGGCTCGAGAAAATCGGGGAGGAATGAGGAGGCAAATCGACCACAGGAGGCGGATAGTGCTCCCGTCCGTGGTGGACGACTGGGGGACGAGGGAGGTGGAGGTAAAGGTGGGCTCCAACTTCGTCCTGGTCTACCCGCCCAGGCTGAGCCTCCAGGACGTGCTGAGGGTCCTGAGGGCGGAGGTGAACCAT
>QNVD01000012.1 GCA_004347925.1 Hadesarchaea archaeon | reverse complement strand
CACCAGGGGTGGGACCCCCCTCCCCCTGGAGACCAGGATGGTGGTGCTGGGGCAGCTGGTGCTGGGGGCGCTGGTGGTGATGTACCTGGACGAGCTGGTTTCCAAGTACGGCTTCGGGAGCGGAATAGGGCTCTTCATCCTGGGAGGGGTGGCCACGGAGGTGATGTGGCAGGCCCTCTCCCCCTTCAGGTACGGAGGGGAGCTCATAGGGGCGATCCCCTTCTTCCTCAGCTCCCTGGTCTCCGGGGGGGCCCTCTCCGATGCCTTCCTGAGGGGAGGGTCCAACATGCTGGGGGTGATAGCCACGGTGGCGGTCTTCCTGGTGGCGGTCTACGCGGAGAGCATGAGGGTGGAGATCCCCATCGCCTACGGGAGGTTCGGGGGGATAAGGGGGAGGTACCCCCTGAAGTTCATGTACACCTCCGTGATACCGGTGATCCTGGCCATGGCGGTCTTCGCCAACCTGAGGCTGCTGACCTACTTCTTCCCCCGCCTGGGCTTCCTGGATCCCTACCTCAACGCCCCACGGGGGCTGACGCAGGTGGTGGGGGACCCGATGAGGGCCCTGATCTACTTCGTGCTCCTGGTTTCCCTCTGCGTGGGCTTCAGCGTCCTCTGGGTCTCGCTGGCGGGTATGGGGCCCAGGGAGGTGGCGGAGAGCCTGGACGAGGCGGGCTTCCTCATCCCGGGCTTCAGGAGGGACGTGAGGGTGATGGAGCAGCTCCTCTCCAGGTACATCGGGGGCCTGGCGGTGCTCAGCGGCCTGGCCATAGGGGCCCTCTCGGCCGTGGCGGACTTCCTGGGGGCCCTGGGGTCCGGGACGGGCATCCTGCTGGCGGTGGGCATTACTTATAGCCTCTACGAGGAAATAGCCAGGGAGCGGGTGAGCGAGATGTTCCCGGCCCTTAGGAGGTTCCTGGGTGAGTGAGGCACCGGGCGCCGCGGCCCCCCCAGCTCCCTCCCCCTCCCCTCCCCTGTGGAGGAGGGGTAAGCTGCTGGAGGTGGCAGCCTCTCTGCTCCTCCTCCTGCTCCTGGGCTCCGTCCTCTGGGCGGTGTTCTCCCACCGCGCCGATACCCCGGCCAAGCTCATGCTGGGGAAGGTGGACCAGGCCCTGATCTCCCTCAGGCACGGGAGCGAGGGAGGGGCGAAGGATCAGCTGGAGAGGGCCAGGCAGGATTACCTGGTCCTGAGGGGATCCCTGGAGAACCTCGACCCCCAGCTGGACAACAGGATCCTCACCTCCTTCGACAACCTCCTCCCCTCCCCCTCCGAGCAGGGCATCCTCTCCCTGCGCTCCCTGCTGGAGGAGGGGATCTCCAGGGCGGGGCTGGAGGTTCCCCTGGCCTATGCCCACGCCACCCTCCTGGTGCTCCTGATCTCCCTTCTCTTCTCCCTCCTGGTCACGCTCCTCACCCGGAGGATGGTGGACTGGGGGAAGATGAGGAGGATAAGGCAGGAGGTGGCCTCCTGGCAGGCCGAGCTCAGGGAGGCGCAGAAGAAGAAGGATCTGAAGAAGGTCCACAAGATGATGGCGGAGCAGGGGCGCATCCTCGCCCTGCAGGGGGAGATGATGAGGGAGAGCTTCCGCCCCACCCTGGTCTACCTCTTCCCCTGGCTCCTCCTCTGGGCCCTGCTCAGCCGGCTCTACTCGGGATGGGTGATGGCCTGGCTTCCCTTCTCCCTCCCCCTCCCCTTCTTCGGGGAGTGGTCCTCGTGCGGGTTCGTGGGGTGGCTCTTTATAACCTACTTCTCCTTCTCCCATCTCTGGAGGAGGATCCTGATAGGTGATTGAGATGCCCCAGCGAAGGCTGAGGACGAGGAGCGTGAGGAGGGTCCCCCGCAGGCTCCCCGGGGGGAGGACCGTGATCAGGTACGAGAGGAGGAAGGGGGGACACCCGAGGTGCGGGAGGTGCGGGCGTCCCCTTCCCGGGGTGACGGAGCTGAGGGGGGTGCCCCGGTCCTCCAGGAGGGCCAGCAGGCCCTTCGCCGATCTCTGCTCCAGGTGTTCAAGGGAGGCCCTCAAGGCCCTTCACCGGTAGGTGGACCTTGCTCATCGCCATCAGCGGGGACCACGGGGCGGGGAAGAGCACGGTGGCCAGGGAGCTGGCCAGGCGCCTGGGGCTGAGGTACCTCTCCGCCGGGGAGATCTTCAGGCGCATGGCGGAGGAGAGGGGGATGGACCTTCAGGAGTTCTCCGAGTACGCGGAGAGGCACCCGGAGGTGGACAGGGAGATAGACCGGAGGCTGGCGGAGGCGGAGGGGGAGATGGTGGTGGACGGCAGGCTGGCGGGCTGGATGGTGAAGGGGGCGGACCTGAGGGTCCTCCTGACCGCCCCCCTTGAGGTGAGGCTGAGGAGGATAGCGGAGAGGGAGGGTAGGGACCTGGAGGAGGTCAGGGAGGAAACGGTGGCCAGGGAGAGGAGCGAGAGAAAACGGTTTAAGGAGCTTTACGGGATAGACATAGATGACCTCTCCGTCTTCGACCTCGTGATCAACACCTCCAGGCTGGGGGTGGAGGAGGAGGTCGAGGTGCTGGAGAGGCTGGCCAGGAGGAAGAAGGATGGAAGTGGGAAGGGTGTGCGTTAAGGTGGCAGGAAGGGAGGCGGGAAGGAAGTGCGTGGTGGTGGAGGTGAGGGACGACACCTACGTGGTGGTGGTGGGAAAGGGGGTTAGGAGGAGGAGGTGCAACGTGAAGCACCTGCAGCCCCTGTCTCTGAAGCTCGATCTTCCCCCTGGGGCGGGCGACGAGGAGGTGGTCAGGCTCCTGGAGGAGGCCCTCTCCCGCCAGCCGGAGCAGGGGACCGGGACTTGAGGGTGCTTCCCTTCCTCTCCAGGAGAGAGGTGCTGGTCAGGGCCGAGGACTTCACGGATGAGAGGTGGGGCTGTCCACCCGACCGTCGTCCCCTCCGGGAGCACCTCAGGCTTGGGATGCTGAACCTGGACAAGCCCGTGGGACCCACCTCCCACGAGGTGGTTTCCTGGGTGAAGGTGGTGATGGAGAGGAAGAAGGCGGGACACTCCGGAACCCTGGACCCGGCCGTGAGCGGGGTGCTGCCCGTGGCCCTGGATGACGCGACCAAGGTGCTTCAGGCCCTCCTCCCCGCCGGGAAGGAGTACGTTTGCCTTCTCCACCTGCACGGCGATGTTCCCGAGGGGAGGCTGAGGGAGGTGGTGGGGGAGTTCGAGGGGGAGATCTACCAGCGTCCCCCCATGAGGGCGGCGGTGAGGAGGAAGCTCAGGAAGAGGAGGATCTACTACGCGGACATCCTGGAGAGGGAGGGGAGGAACGTCCTGCTCAGGGTGGGATGCGAGGCGGGAACCTACCTGAGGAAGTACTGCTTCGACCTGGGGCTGGCGCTGGGGTGCGGGGCCCACATGAAAGAGCTCAGGAGGACCAGGACCGGCCCCTTCGCGGAGGACGGGACCCTGGTGAAGCTGCAGGACGTGGCCGACGCCTACGCCTTCTGGAAGGAGGAGGGGGAGGAGAAGTGGCTGAGGAGGACGGTGCTCCCGGTGGAGGCCGCGGTGGGGCACCTTCCCAAGCTGGTGGTGAGGGACGGGGCGGTGGACGCCCTCTGCCACGGGGCAGCCCTGGCGGCTCCGGGGGTGCTGAGGGTGGAGACGGGCATCTCCCCGGGGGACNTGGTGGCGGTGATGACGCTGAAGGGGGAGCTGATCTGCCTGGCCAGGGCCGTTCAGACCTCCAGGCAGATCTACGAGGCGGATCACGGCTTGGTGGCCAAGCCCGAGAGGGTGATCATGGCCCCCGGCACCTATCCCAGGAAGTGGAAGTGAGAGGGTGAGGATAGGGCTGCGCCTCCAGCTGCCCGCCATCTTCGACGCCGGGAGGGCCGAGGAGGTGGTGGAGAGCCTGCGGGCCTGGGGGGAGGTGGAGGCGGTGGTCACGGGGACCATGGCGCGCACCGCCATGCTCGACGCTGGGATGGAGGACAGGGTGAGGTTCTTCGGGGGAGGGTGGGAGGCCTGGATCAGGGAGGCCTCCCTCAGGTGCGACCTGGTGGTGAACGCCTCCCACGCCTCGGATCCCCTGAAGATGCAGGCGGACTGTTGGCACCTGGTGAGGAGGATGGAGAGGAGGGTGCCCTTCCTGGCGGTGGACACGCGGGGAGGAACGGTGGTTCCCTGGACGGAGGGGGCCAGGGGTTTTGCCCTGCTCCTGGCCAGGGAGAGGGGGTTCAGGGTGGAGGATCCCGTGGACTTCGGGAGGGTGGTCTGGGAGGAGGGTGGGAGGAGGTACAGGAGGGTGCTTGGGGTGAAGGAGGGCGACTACGTGCTGGTGGAGGGGAGGGTGGTGGGGAGGGCGAGGGGGGAGGTGCTGCTGGCGGAGGATGGGAAGGGGG
>QNVD01000119.1 GCA_004347925.1 Hadesarchaea archaeon | reverse complement strand
AGGATCGTTCCCAGGTTGGTGTTCCCGTCCCTCTGCCACCTCCTGGTCTCCCCCATGGCCTCCCTCATGATCCCCCCCAGCCCCACCTCCCCCCTGGAGAGCTCCCCCCTCCCCACCGAGAAGCCCCTCCTGGCGGCCAGCAGCATGGCGGGGCCTATGGCGATGGTGCTGGCCACGAACTGCTCGAAGGTGGAGTCGGGGAAGTCGGAGGTGCGGTGGACGTTCCCCGGCTTGGGGTGGCCGCACACCTCCAGGGCTGAGGCCAGCTGGGCCATCCTGGCCAGGTCCTCGGGGGTGAGCAAGCTCTCCTCCTACCGGGGGAGGGATCCCTTTTTTCCCTTTCTAGCCGGAGAGCCTCCTGAGGTCCTCCAGAAGCTTCAGGAGCTCCGGGCGGGTCAGCCTGTAGTACACCCTCTTCCCCTCCCTCCTGCTGGAGACCAGCCCGCACCTCCTCATCTCCCTCAGGTGGTGGGAGATCAGGGGCTGAGGCCTCCTGAGCTCCCTGACCAGCTCGCACACGCACCTCTCCTCTCCCCCCAGCAGGAGGAGGAGGCGGTACCTGGTCTCATCGCTCAGGCACCTGAGGATCCTGAGCTCCCTGGGTGCGCCCATCCTCCCTCCTCCCCCTCTATTCAAAAAAGCCCCTGGTCTTCCTGCACAGGAGCACCAGGAAGAGCATGAGGGGGACCTCGGTGAGCACCCCCACCACGGTGGCCAGGGCGGCCCCCGACTCCACCCCGAAGAGGGAGATGGCCACCGCTATGGCCACCTCGAAGTGGTTGCTCCCCGCTATGATGGCGGCGGGGGCGGCATCCTCGTACCCCAGTCCCATGATTTTGGCGGCTAGGTAGCTCAGCGCGAAGACCAGGAGGATGTTGGCGAAGATGCCAGCCGTGATCATCCCTATGATGCCCGGTATCTCCGTGATCAGGTGGCCCTGGTAGGCGAAGAGGATGACCAGGGTGATGAGGAGGGCGGCTATGGCCGATCTCCCCAGGGCGGGAACCAGCCTCCTGCTGAACCACTCCTCCCCCCTGCTCTCCAGGACCCTCTTCCTGGTGTAGTAGCCCGCCACCAGGGGGGTGCAGATGTAGACGGCCACGGACAGGGCGATGGTCTTCCAGGGAACCTCGATGCCGGACCCCCAGCAGGAAGGTGGCCAGGGGGGCGTAGAGGAAGACCATGCTGAGGGAGTTGATGGCGGTCATCACCAGGGTGTGCCTCATGTTGCCCCTGGCCAGGTAGCTCCAGACCAGCACCATGGCGGTGCAGGGGGCCACCCCCAGCAGGATCATCCCCGCCCTGTACTGCTCCACCTGCTCGGGGGAGAGGAAGCCGGAGAAGAGGTGGGCCAGGAAGAGCCAGGCGAAGAGGGTCATGGTGAAGGGCTTCACCGCCCAGTTCATGAAGAGGGTTAGGCCTATGGGCTTGGGGGAGCGGCCCGCCCTCTTGATCTCCTCGAAGCTTATCTGCACCATGATGGGGTAGATCATGGCGAAGAGGCAGACCGCGATGGGGATGGAGACGTGGGCCACCTCCACCCTGGCCAGCGCGTCCGAGATCCCGGGGAAGGCCCTGCCCAGGAGGATTCCGACCGTGATGCAGAGGGCCACCCAGACCGAGAGGTACTTCTCCCAGAGGCCCAGTCCCCTCTTCGCGGCCATCCAAATATGTAGCCAGATTGATATTTAAAGCTCCCCGGTTCAGCCCGGGCGGCTCAGCCCTTCCTCGAGGAGGCCTCCAGCTCCCTCATCAGCTTCCTGATCTCCTCCAGCGGGGGGAAGGAGATGGCTTCGGAGGGGCAGAGGTTGGCGCAGTAGCGGCAGCCCACCACGCACTCGTAGGGGTGCGCCACCCTGGGCTTCTCCCCCTCGTCCCACCCGTAGACCCCGTGGGGGCAGGAATCGACGCAGGTCCTGCATCCCGTGCACTTCTGGTAATCCACCGTGGGGAACCAGGGTATCTTCTCCCGGGGGATCATCTTCCCGAAAGACCCTCCACGGCCTTCCTCACCCTTTCCATGGCTTCCTCCGTGGAGAGGTTCCTCAGGTCCAGGGCCACCGCCTGCTCCTCGAAGTTTCCCCCGGCCTCCTTGAAGGCCTGGGAGAACATCTTCTTCTGCATCCTGGGATCGCACCCCCCTATCACGTACTTCTCCCCGGGCCTGATCAGGTCCCTCTGGTCTGCGGATGATACCCTCGCATAGATCACCGCCCGGTTTTTTGGGGCTTGCTGGCCCAGCAGGCGTCTGATTTCGCTCTCGGGGA
>QNVD01000118.1 GCA_004347925.1 Hadesarchaea archaeon | reverse complement strand
GAGGAGGGAGCCCCCCAGGAGGGTGGGGGAGATAGGGGAGGGGGAGGTGGGGAGGCTGGTGAAGGTGGAGGGTGAGGTTAGGAGGGTCACGAGGATGGGGGAGAACTGCACGCTCCTCACCCTCGCTGAGGGGGAGAACGTGCTGAAGCTCTTCCTCGCCTTCCCCGCCCGGGTGGAGGCGGGCGCCAGGGTGACGGCGGCGGGCAGGGTCCAGCTTTACAGGGGGGAGCTGGAGGTCGTGGTGAAAAGAAGCTCCCACCTATACCTCTAGGGGCATGGAGCTCCTGCTCTGCTTTCTGCTGGGGGTGCTCCTGGGCGTTCTGGCCGGGCTCCTGCCCGGGGTCCACGTGAACAACCTCACCCCCTGGATCCTCCTGCTCGTGACCTCCCTGGGCCTCTCCCCCCTCTCGGGGGCCGCGGCCCTGGTGAGCATGGCGGTGGTTCAGACCTTCACCAGCTACATCCCCTCCACCTTCCTGGGTGTTCCCGATGAGGGCACCGCCCTCTCCATCCTCCCCACCCACAGGATGGTGCTGGAGGGAAGGGGATACCTGGCCGTGAGGCTCACCACCCGGGGATGCCTCTCCGGCCTCCTCCTGGGCTCCCTCCTCGCCCTCCCCCTGGCCCCCACCTTCGGAGGGGTGTACTCCCTCCTCCGTCCCGTCATGGGGTGGATCCTCCTCTCCGTGGTGATCCTGATGGTGGTTTCGGAGGGCAGTCCCCGCCGGATGGCCTGGGGACTGCTGGTGTTCCTCCTTTCCGGTCTCCTGGGCCTGCTCACGCTGGACATGGGAGGGGAGGTGCTCATGCCCCTGCTGAGCGGGCTCTTCGGGATGAGCGTTCTGCTGGAGAGCCTGGCCACCAGGGGAAGGCTGCCGGAGCAGAGGGAGGAGGGCGAGGAGCCCTCCCCCTCCCTCTCCCCCCTCCTCTCGGGGGTGGGAGCGGGGATCTTCACGGGCTTCCTGCCGGGTATAGGCCCCGCGGAGGGAACCGTGCTCTCCCAGCTCGTCACCCGCTCCAGGGACACCAGGGACTTCCTCCTCTCGGTGAGCGCGGTCAACATGGTGAAGGTGCTCTTCTCCTTCGTGGCCCTCTTCGCCATAGGCAGGCCCAGGAGCGGGGCGGCGGTGGCGGTGGGGGAGCTCCTGCAGGTGGGAGGGGGAGAGCTCCTCTTCCTGCTCGGGGTGGCCCTGCTGGCCGGGGCCCTCTCCTCCCTCCTCACCCCGGCCCTGGGGAGGATGTTCTGCTCCTTCCTCCCCCGGGTCCCCTACAGGGCCCTGGGGATCTTCACCCTCCTCCTCATCCTGTCCCTGACCCTCCTCCTCTGCGGCCCCTCCGGCCTCCCCCTCCTCCTCACCGCCACCGCCATAGGGCTGATCCCGGCCAGGGTGGGGGTGAGGAGATCCCACGCCATGGGGGTGATCCTCCTCCCCTGCACCCTCTACTTCCTGGGCCTCAGGAGCCTGTGAGGGAGGAGGGCCAGGAGGAAGAGGAGGAGGGAAAGGAGGAGGAGGATTTGGGAGGTCGCTTCGGAAAAGCCCTTCTCCCCCCTCTGGAGGAGGAGGGAAACACCCAGGCCGAGGAGGAGGGAGGAGAAGGCGTGGGGGAGGTGGACCGCGAGCAGGAAGCCGGACAGGGTGAGGGCCGCCCCCAGGCAGAGGAGGGAGAGATCCTGCAGGGAGGAGGGGGAGGGGGTGGAGGCCTCCACCATCAGGAGGGAGCCCGCGAGGATCAGGAGGGGGGCCAGAAAGCGCCGGGGATCCACAGGCGATTTACCCCTTCCGGGTTAAAAAGGGAGATGAGGCTCGCCGCCCTCTGCTCGGGAGGGAAGGACTCCGCCCTGGCGATGTGGAGGGTGGTGAAGGAGGGGCACAGGGTGGAGAGGGTGGTGACCCTCTTCCCCAGGAGGGAGGACTCCTGGCTCTTCCACTACCCCAACGCCAGGCTGGCCGAGCTCTTCGCCAGGTGCGCGGGGATACCCTTCCTGGGGATGGAGAGCTCGGGGGAGAGGGAGAGGGAGGAGGAGGAGCTGGAGGGGGCCCTCAGGGGGCTGGGGGTGGAGGGGGTGGTGACCGGGGCGGTGGCCTCCAACTACCAGAGGAGGAGGGTGGAGGAGGTCTGCCGGAGGCTGGGGCTGAAGGCCCTCCACCCCCTCTGGGGCGAGGAGCGATCCTCCCTCCTCCGGGAGCTCCTGAGGGAGGGATTCGAGGTGATCGTCACCTCCGTCTCGGCGGAGGGGCTGGGGGAGGAGTGGCTGGGGAGGAGGCTGGATGAGGGGGCGGTGGAGG
>QNVD01000117.1 GCA_004347925.1 Hadesarchaea archaeon | reverse complement strand
GGTGGGGCCCCGGTCCAGGCCCCTCCGGTCCAGCCCTCCGCCACGAGCCAGCCGGCCTTGGCCCTCACCTGCACCGACCATCCCTCCAGCGCCAGCCACCTAGGCGGGGCCGTGGCCACCGTCCAAGATTCCAGGCCCGCCCAGCCCGCGGAGGTGGGCAGGAGGGTGGCCCAGCCCTCCGCCCTGTGCCAGGAGGCCTCCGTGCGGATCCCGAGGCCCAGACCCTCCAGCTCATGCCAGGCCGCGGATGCCGCGACACCCGCCGTCCAGCCCTCCAGCACCCTCCAGCCGAAGGTGGTCCCCGCCTCTCCCGTCCAGGAGTCCACCTCCCGCCAGACCGCGGGGGAGGAGGGGGAGACCGCCTGCCAGGACTCCAAGGAGATCCAGGCCTCCGTGAGGGTGACCGTGAAGGTCCCCGAACAGTTCTCGTTCCCGGCCCCGTCCACCGCCCTCACGCGCCAGTAGTAGGTCCCGGCGGGCAGGAGGTCCTCGCACGCGTGCTCGTTTTCGACCATGCCGGACCTCAGGTAGGAGTGAGGCGAGGAGAAGGTGGGCTCGTTGTCCACCACCAGCTCGTAGGTCACACCGGAGAGGTCGGAGACCGAGGTCCAGCGGAAGGTCAGACCCACCCTGGACACGGTGGTCCCGTTCTCCGGCTGGAGGAGGGTGGGGGCGGGCGGGGGAACGGGATCGTAGCCGAGGTAGGCGTCGGGCTCGGGGGGCAGGTCCTCGTGGTTGCCCGAGTTGTCCCAGGCCCTGGAGCAGAGGGCGTAATGACCGGACCCGCTTGGGGGCTCGAAGTAGAAGGTGTAAGGCGGGGAGGTGAGGAAGTCGTAGAGGATCCAGGGACCCCAGCTCTGGTTGTCGGAGGAGTACCGGTACCAGAGCTCCACGTTCTCCACGGTGCCGTCGGCGTCGGAGGCGGAGGCCTGGACGGTGACGGGGGAGGTCCTGCGCCAGTAGGGGGAGATGGGGGAGACCTGGGAGACGGGCGGGACGAGGAGGGTGAGGCGGAAGGAGCGTGAGACGTTCTCGTTTCCGGCCCAGTCCCTGGCCACCACCCTCCACCAGTAGCTGTCCTGCGGCAGGACGTTCTCCGCGGTGTGCTCGTTCTCCGTTATTCCTTCCCTCACGTAGACCGGGGAGGAGAAGCCCGGATCCCTGCTCACCTCCAGCCTGCACGTCACCCTGTCGCTCTCGAGGTCCAGGGGGGTGAGCCAGGAGAAGGTGGGCCTCCCGTCCGGCTGCACAAGCAGGGTCCCGTTCTCCGGGCTGACGGGGACGGGCTCGGTGGGAGGAGTGACGTCGTACCCCACCGTGAACTGCCTGATCTCCGACCACGGGGAGAGGAGCTCCCCTGCCCTGGCCCTGACCCTCCAGTAGTAGGTCCCGTTCTCCAGCTCGGAGGTGGTGAACTCGTTCTCGGCCACCAGCGCGTTTTCCAGCGGGGTCCCCAGGTCGGGATCGTTGTCCACCTGCACCCAGTACTCCAGGGCGCCCGGCACCTCCGCCCACCTGAGGGTCGGGGTGTTGTCGTTGAGCCAGGCGTCGTTCTCCGGGCTCAGGAGGACGGGGGGACCCAGCGTCCTGATCCCTCCGATCCAGCCCTCCGCCGCGAGCCAGCCCGCGGCACCCTCAGCCGCACCGCCCCATCCCTCGAGTGGGAGCCAAGAGGGAGGCCCGATCATCCCTCCGGTCCAGCCCTCCAGCTCCCACCAGCCTCCCGGGGTCAAGCAGCACCACGTCCAGCCCTCCGCCTCCCACCACCCGGCCCCGGCGGTGACGGGGAGCTCCCAGCCCTCCAGGGGCCGCCAGACCGCGGGGGCGGAGGCCCCTCCCTCCCAGGTCTCGAGCAGGTTCCAGGACGCCTCTGTTCCCGCCCCTCCCGTCCAGCCCTCGACCGGCCTCCAGGCCGCGTAGGTTCCCACACCGCCCGCCCAGCCCTCGAGGGATCCCCACTCCGCGGCGGTGAGGATCGCGGCCTGCCATCCCTCGGCGAGGCACCAGGAGGCGGTGAAGGTGAGGGTGACCTGCCAGGCCTCCGCCTGCCTCCACCCGGTAACCGTGGCCACCGTGCCCTCCCAGCCCTCAACCGGTTCCCATGCGGCAGCCGCTGCAATTCCACCCGTCCATGACTCCGTCTCCCTCCACTCCGCCGGGGCCGTCACAGCAACCTGCCATCCCTCCAACCGCCGCCACTCCACCACGGTCCCGAGCGAGGCCTGCCAGGCCTCGGCGGCCCGCCAGGCGACATGGGTGCCCACTCCCGCCTGCCATTCTTCGACCTGCCGCC
>QNVD01000116.1 GCA_004347925.1 Hadesarchaea archaeon | reverse complement strand
GGTATCACGATCTCCCCCCCCCTCAGCCTTATCCTGACCTCCTCCACCCCCTCCAGCTCCGTGGTCCTCACCCCCATCTGGCGCATGAGCCTCTCCAGCTGCCTCCTGTCCAGCTTCCTAGGGAGCACCCATCCCCCTCCTCACCCTCACCGCCTTGCCCTCCTTAAACGCTTTCATCTCCCCCCCGCTGAGGAGGGCCGTTCCCGTGGCCAGCAGCCTCCCGGAGGGGTCCACCACCAGGACCTCCTCCCCCGGCCTTATCTCGGGGTCGGCCTCCACCACGTGCTTGGCGAAGACGGTCCTCCCCTTCGCCACCTCCCCGNCCGCCTCCCCCCTGACGGTGACCCTCAGCCTTCCGGGGGGGAGCACCCGGTGGAGGATCCTGGCCCCCTCCCGGTGGAGGAGGATCAGGCCGTCCGTGGCCCTCACGGAGCAGAGGGGGACTTCCCCCTTCCACACCTGCCTTATCCTGTCCCTGCTCACCACCGCCTGGAGGGGAGGGGAGAAGAGGTGGGCACCCGTCCCCCTCCCGAACTGGTAGTCGGCCACGGCCCGGAGCTTGAAGAGCTCCCTCCGGCTTACCTCCCTCCTCATGGTCAGATGTACAGGTTCTCCCCGGAGGGCTCTGGCTCCTGGGGGGCCCTCAGGTCGGGGAGGGAGGAGACGTACCTCTCCAGGTTCTCCACCCTCAGGCCCATCCCGTAGACCTCGGAGAGGAGGCGCAGGATGTGGGAGGAGGCCTCCAGGTCCAGCACCCCCCCGTGGGTGGCCCCCATCAGGCATATCCCCTCCCATCCCCTGAGCCCCGCCAGCCCCACCAGCAGGCCGTTCATCCCCACGATCATCCCCCCGTCCAGGGCCACCGCCCCCTTCTCCCAGAACCTCCTGAAGGCGGAGGGGTTGGTGGCGGCTGCGAAGACCCCCCTCTTCCTCTCATGGGGGGGCAGGACGTAGGCCGCCATGGTTATCACCGTCCTCACGCCGTACCCCTTCACCGCCTCCAGGATCTGGTGGGAGAGCTGGTACTGGCCGAAGGGGGAGAGGGCCTGGGCGTCGGAGGTGGCCAGGATCAGGTTCCTCCCCCCCACCCTGGCCCGGTAGAGCTTTATCCTGAAGGGGCTGATCTCCCCCCCCTCCCTTATCACCCACTCCGGGAGGTGGGAGGAGTAGAGCTCCAGGAAGAGCCTGGCCCTGAGCTCCTGGATCAGGAACTCGGCCGAGACCCTCCCCACGTTGGCTATCCCCGGGAAGCCCGCGATCAGGAGGGGGGACCGGAAGGGGCGGCTCTCCAGCCTGTTCACCTGCAGCATCCTCCCTCCTCCCCCTGGGGAGATTTATAGATGGGCCCCAGGTGGGGATTTAGGCTCCGCTTTTCTTGAGGGTATGCATGAGGCCCGTCCCGGTGGGCAGGGGGATCTCCGTGATGCCCCTGGCCTTCGAGAGCCTGGGCGTGAGGGGGATGTCCCTCTACGTGAGGACGGAGGACCTGGGGGTGGTGGTGGACCCTGGCTCCTGCCTGGGCCCCAGGTTCGGCCTCACCCCCCACCGCAGGGAGTACCGGGCCCTCTCCTCCTCCAGGGAGCTCATCCAGAGGGCGGCGGGCAGGGCGGAGGTCCTGACGGTCAGCCACTTCCACTACGACCACTACCTCCCCCCCTTCGAGAACTGGCTCTGGCTCTGGAGCTCCCCCTCCCTGGCGGAGAGGCTCTACCGGGGCAAGACCCTCCTGATGAAGGACTTCTCCTCCGGGGTCACCCCCTCCCAGAGGAAGAGGGGCTACCTGCTGCGGAAGTTCTGCTCGGGGCTGGCCAGGGAGGTCGGGGTGGCGGACGGGAGGAGGTTCAGGTTCGGGGGAACGGAGCTGGAGTTCTCCGAGCCCGTCCCCCACGGCGGGGAGGGCTCCAGGATGGGGAGCGTCCTCCTGCTCTCCGTGAGGGCGGGGAGGGACTGCCTGGTGCACGCTCCCGACGTGCAGGGCCTCCTCTCCCCCTCCTCCCTCTCCTTCATCCTCCGCAGGGAGCCCCAGCTGGTGGTGGTGGGCGGTCCCCCCCTCTACCTCAGGGGCTTCGGGGTGAGGGGGGAGAAGCTGGAGGAGGCCAGGGAGAACCTGAGGAGGCTGGCCAGGAGGGTCCCGCTGCTGGTGGTGGACCACCACCTCCTGCGCTCCCTGGACTACGGGGATTACCTCTCCCCCGTGAGGGAGGAGGCGAGGAGGAGGGGGAACAGGGTGTGCACGGCGGCCGAGCTGCTGGGGAGGGAGCCCGAGCCCCTGGAGGCCAGGAGGAGGGAGCTCTACGGGCTG
>QNVD01000115.1 GCA_004347925.1 Hadesarchaea archaeon | reverse complement strand
CTTGAACTCCATCCCCTCACCTCGTCGGCTTCTCCTTCCTCCCCTTCACCAGCTCCTTGAGGGACACCCCGTTCACCTTCACCACCTTGTACCTCACCCCGGGGATGTCCCCCTTCGGACCCCCCTGGGCACCCCCTATCCCCTCTATGATCACCTCATCGTGCTCGTCGATGAACCCTATGGCACCGTCCCCCGGGGCGAAGGCGGTGACCTGCCTCCCGTTCTTCACTATCTGCACCCTCACGCACTTCCTTATGGCCGAGTTGGGCTGCTTCGCCTCCACCCCCACCTTTTCCAGGACGATGGCCCTGGCCTGGGGGGCCCCCTCCAGCGGGTCGGCCTTTTTGTCCAGCTGGAGCACCCTCCTCTTGTAGCCCGAGTCCTTCCACCTGAACCTCCGCCTGTCCTTGGAAAGCTTCCTGGCCGCGAACTCTCCCTTTCCCATCCCCTTCCCTCTGGCGCCTCACCTTATTATTATGTTGTGAATCCCCAGGTTCCTCTGGGCCAGCTTCTTGGCCCTCTTGATCCGGGCCCCCGCCTTTCCTATCGCCAGCCCCTTCTCCTGGGGCCTCACCTCCACCACCGCCACCTTCTTCCCGTCCTCCTCCGTCAGGGTGAGGGAACTCAGCTGAACGGGGGCGAAGAGCAGCCTGAGGAACTCCTCCGGGTCCTCGGAATACCCCACCACCTCCACCTCCTTTCCCAGCAGCCTGCGGAGCTTCTTTATGTGGCGGCCGTTCTTTCCCACGCAGAGCCCCACCAGCTCCTTCTCCACCAGGAAGATCAGCCTGTTCTCCTCCTCGCTGAAGATGCAGTCCCTGGCCTTCACCCCGCTGACCATCTCCAGAAGGGAGATGTACCTCATCTCTTCCTCGCTGAGGGTGATGCTCAACCTTCCACCGCCGACAGCAGATGGGAGTTCCCCGGGTCCAGCACCGAGAACACGTTCACGGCGAAGGGTTTCCCGGCCGCCTCCCCCAGCTCCCAGCTGCTCCCGGAGTACCTCAGGAGGGGGACGCCGAAGAGCCTGGAGAGGTGCTCCACCTCCCTCCTCACCTCCTCGGGACAGTTGGAGGCCAGTAGCACCATCTTCACCTTGCCGGCCCTGAGTAGCTTCAGGGAACGGTCCGTGCCCAGCACCACCTTGCCGCTCTCCACCGCCTTCCTTATCTCCTCATTCAGGTTCACTCCTACCACCCTGCATCACCAGACGCACCGAACCCGTTCCCAGGGGAATCGGGTTGCCCGTTATGATGTTCTCCGTGACCCCCCTTAACCTGTCCTGCTCCCCCCTGAGGCAGGCCTCCAGCAGGTGCTTCAGGGTGAGCTCGAAGGCCGCCCTGGCGAGCACGCTGGACTTCTCCCCGCTTATCCCGTGTCTGCCTATGGGCCTCACCTCCCCCGAAGCGGTCATGGCGTCCGCCACCAGCATGATGTGCCTCACATCCACCTCCAGACCCTGCTCCTGCAGGGTCTTCATCATCTCGTCGATCAGGGCGTTCCTTGCCGCCTCTATCCCCAGGACCTCCTCTATCTCCCTTATGTTGTTGGTCAGGGTCCTCCTCTTGTCCACCCCCTCCAGCCGCAGGATCTCCGCGAAGTTGGAGCCCTCCGTGTAAATCACGTACTCCTCGCCCTCCTTCTTCACCACCACCTTGCTGATGTCCCTGATCCCCTTGAGCCTGAGCTTCCTCACCCTCATGGCCAGCTTGCGAAGCTCCGAGAGGCCCCCCTCCTCCTCCTTTATCCTCAGCTTGGTGTCCTCCAGCGTTACCTTCGTCTTGGGGCCCAGCTGCTGGGAGAGGGCCTCGGCCACCTTGGAGGGGGTGAGCCCCTTCTGGCGGAGCCTGGAGCGGCTCAGGAAGAGGAGGAGCTGCATGTTGATGAGATCCGTCTCCATCTCGGAGATCACGTCCTCCACCGTGGTCATCTCTATCTCCTGGGCGAGGGCCCTGGCCTTCTCCTTGTCCTTCGAATAGGGGGCCTCCAGGTAGACCGTCATCAGGGCGGCCGAGGGGGTCCTCCTGGTGTCGAGGATCTCTATGAGCCTGGGGAGACCCAGCGTGACGTTCAGCTCCGCCACCCCCGCGTAGTGGAAGGTGCGGAGGGTCATCTGCGTTCCTGGCTCCCCTATGGACTGGGCCGCCACGGTGCCCACGGCCTCCCCCGGCTCCACCAGGGAGGCCAGGTAGGCCTCCCTCGTGGCCTCGATCACCTTCTGGAGGGCCTCGGCGGTGATGGCCTTCTGCTTGGCCCTTTTGAGGAGGGCCTCCTCCAGCTCCTCCACCACGGAATCGGGCACCACCCCCCTGAGCTTCCGCACCTCCTCCCTTATGGTC
>QNVD01000114.1 GCA_004347925.1 Hadesarchaea archaeon | reverse complement strand
GCCGGCTCCCCTCCCTCCTTCCCGGAGAGGAGGTAGTGCCGGAGGTGGGGGTTCTCCGCCAGCAGGGGGCAGGAGGAGGGATCGTCGGGATCCCCCCCCTCCTCCCTCCCGTCGGGGGAGAGCACCCTGAGCTCCCCTCCCTCCTCCTCCGCCTGGGCGGGGGCCGCGGGCTCGGCCGAGATGGTCCTGGAGAGCTCGCTCAGGGGGTGCCCCTTGCACCTCAGGGTGAAGGCCTTGTACCAGCCGAAGGGGACGTGCAGGACCTCCAGCCCCCCCTCCGAGAGCCTCTCCCTGAGCCCCCTCAGGATCCCCACCGCCACGTCCGGGGAGGAGAGCGAGGGGCTAAGGTGGGCGTAGGGGTAGACCGCCACCCTCCTCACACCGAGCTTCCCGCAGAGGTCCAGGATCTCCCCCGAGGCCCTGGAGATCACGGCCTCCGCGTTCTCCCCGTCCCCCTCCTCCACCGCGGTGAAGGCCACCAGCACCTCCTCCGCCCTCCCCTCCCTCCTCCCCTCCTCCACCTCCTCGGCCGCGGGCGTGGGCTGGAGGGCCCGGAACTCCAGGAAGTCGGCGTGGATCAGCAGCAGGCGCATGCCGGCACCGGCTGGAGTATCCGGGAAGGAATATTTACTTATCGGCCCTCCCAAGCCAGGTGGAATGAAGGGCGAGGGAGAAATCCCCGTGGCGAAGGTGGAGTGCCTCTCCTGCGGGTACTCGGAGTACCAGATGTCCTCCCTGGGGCTGGGGGAGCTGCTGAAGGGGAGGTGCCCCAGGTGCGGGGGGGACCTGGCCGTGACGGGAAAGGAGCTGCCCCGGGAGTGGGGGGAGGTCCTCTCCCTGGTGGGCAGGGAGTTCTCGGTGGTGGACTTCGCGCTGGGGGAGAGGGAGGGGGAGATCGAGGTGGAGGCCGGACCCTCCTCCTCCTTCCCGAGGCTCCTGCGGGAGCTGAGGGCCAGGGGGAAGGTGGCGGCCCTCAGGGGGAGGGGAGGCTCCCTCCACCTGCGGGTGGGATCCCTTCCTCCCCCCAGGAGGGAGAGGCCCCACCTCCCCCTGGCCCTCTTCGTGGCCACGCTCCTCTCCATCTTCGGGTTCAGCTACCTCCTCCTCTTCCGGGAGGTCTGGGGGGCCCTCCTCTTCTCCCTCAGCCTCATGGCGGTGCTGGGATCCCACGAGCTGGGGCACGCCCTCGCCGCCAGGAGGAACGGGGTGGAGGCCTCCCCTCCCTACTTCATCCCCGCCCCCACCTACCTGGGAACGCTGGGGGCGGTGGTGAGGGTGAAGAGCCCCATCCCCACCAGGGACGCTCTGGTGGAGGTGGGGGCCTCGGGACCCCTTCTGGGCTTCGCGGTGGCCCTCCTCATCACCTCCCTGGGGCTGGTGCTGGGTGGCTCCGGGGAGCCCCTGGCCTTCACCACCCCCTCCCTCCTCCTCCTCAGATCCGCCCTAGGGGGAGGGCTTAACCACCCCTTCGTCTTCTCGGGATCGGTGATGATGGTCATAACCTTCCTCAACCTCCTCCCGGCCGGGCAGCTGGACGGGGGGCACGTGGCCAGGGCGCTGCTGAGCGCCGAGCAGCACCGCACCCTCACCAGGGGAATGGGCTTCGGTCTCCTCCTCTCGGGCTTCCTCCTCCCCACCTACCCCTTCTGGATCTGGGGCTTCCTGATCCTCTTCTTCTTCGGGGGCCACCACGCCGGGGTGCTGGATGAGCTCTCCCCCCTCTCCCCCTCCCACCGCCGCCTGGCCCTCCTCACCTTCCTCCTCCTCCCCCTCACCTTCCCCCTCCCGGGGGTGGCGGGATGAAGGGATACCTCCTCTGCGTGGAGGGTCTGGACGGGTGCGGCAAGACCACCCAGACCGGCCTGCTGGTCAGGTGGCTGCGCTCCAGGGGATACCGGGTTCTGCGCACCGCGGAGCCCACCAGGGGCCCGGTGGGGAGGCTGATAAGGAGGGGCCTGAGGGAGGGGATGCCGGCGGAGGTGGAGGCCCTCCTCTTCGCGGCCGACCGGATGGAGCACCTCCACCAAGTGATCCTCCCGGCCCTGGGGGAGGGAAGGGTGGTGGTGAGCGAGAGGGGGCCCTACTCCTCCCTAGCCTACCAGTGCGCCAGGGGGCTGGAGGAGGGGTGGATCAGGGAGCTCAACAGGTTCTTCCCCCGTCCCGACCTCACCCTCCTCCTCGACGTGCCGCCCGAGGAGTGCCTGAGGAGGATGGGGGGGAAGGAGCTGGACCTCTTCGAGAAGGATCTGGCCTTCCAGAGGAGGGTGAGGAGGAAGTACCTGGAGCTGGTCAGGAGGGGGGAGGTGGAGAGGGTGGAGGGGAGGGGAGGGGTGGAGGAGGTGCAGGGGAGGAT
>QNVD01000113.1 GCA_004347925.1 Hadesarchaea archaeon | reverse complement strand
GATGGCGGAGAGGATGGGGGAGGAGGAGAGGGAGACGGTCAACGTGGCGGGACCCCTCTGCCAGGCGGGGGACGTGATAGGGAGGGAGAGGAGGCTGCCCCGGCCCAGGAGGGGGGACCTGCTGGCGGTCTTCAACGCGGGGGCCTACACCTTCACCATGAGCAGCCAGTACAACCACAGGCCCAGGCCGGCCATGGTGATGGTGGAGGGGGGGAAGGTGGAGGTGATAAGGAGGAGGGAGAGCTGCGAGGACCTGTGGAGGCACGACTCCCTCCCGGGGTGGCTGGCATGAGGAGGATCGTGGTGAAGTTCGGGGGTACCTCCCTCCTCAACGGGGAGAGGATCAGGCTGGCGGCCAGGTCGGTGGAGAGGGAGTACCGGAAGGGGACCCAGATAGCGGTGACGGTATCCGCCATGGGGCACACCACGGACGAGCTGCTGGAGGCGGCCAGGCAGGCCTGCGGGGGGAAGCTCTCGGCCAAGGAGCTGGACGACATCCTGGCCATGGGGGAGAGGACCAGCGCCAGGATCTTCGCCGCCGCCCTGCGCAGCTTGGGCGTGGAGGCCAGGGCGGTGGACCCGGGGATGAAGGAGTGGCCCATCATCACGGACTCCCGCTTCTCGGCGGCCAGGCTGGACGAGAGGAGGACGGAGGAGAGGATAAGGAGGTACCTGGAGCCCATGCTCAGGAAGGGGGTGGTGCCCGTGGTCTGCGGCTTCCTGGGCAGGAACCCGAGGGGGGAGATCACCACGCTGGGGAGGGGGGGAAGCGACACCACCGCCTTCATCCTGGGCAAGTACCTGGGGGCCTCGGAGGTGATCATCGTGACGGACGTGGAGGGGGTGATGACGGCCGACGTGAACGAGTTCAGGGACGCCAGGCTCCTGGAGTCCCTCACGGCGGCGGAGCTTAGGGAGCTGGGGAGGTTCGGGGCCAGGGTGATGCATCCCGCCGCCATGAACTACAAGCCGGAGGAGATGGACGCCAAGGTCATCCACTTCAGGCATGGGGATTTATCTGCCAGGGGAACCAGAATAACGGGAGGGATCTCGGAGGCCGGGAAGATGGAGGTCACCCTTCACGAGAAGCCCATAGGGATGGTGACGGTGGTGGGGGAGGAGATGCAGCGCACCCCCGGGGTGCTCTCCCAGGCCCTCTCCCCCCTGAGCAGGGAGGGGCTGAACGTGCTGGCGGTCTCCATAGGCCCCCGGTCCTTCTCCCTCTACGTCTGGCAGAGCGACCTGAGGAGGGCCACGGAGCTGGTCCACCGGGTGGTGAAGAGGAGCAGGGTGATGAAGTCGGTCACGGGGGAGGGCGACCTGGCGATGGTGACGGTGGAGAGCGAGAAGTTCCTGGACACCCCCGGGATGATCGCCAAGCTCACCGCCCCCCTGGCCAGGGAGGGGATAAACATCGTGGAGATCCTCTCCAGCAGGGCCTCCATAAGCTTCTTCTTCCGGTGGGAGGACAGGGAGAGGGCGGTGGAGATCCTGAGGAGGGTGGGCTCCAGTGTTTGAGGGCGTGCTCACGGCCATGGTCACCCCCTTCCTGCCCAACGGGGAGCTGGACGAGGAGGGGCTGAGGAAGAACGTGGAGTTCCAGATAAGGAGCGGGGTGGACGGTCTGGTGCCGGTGGGCACCACCGGGGAGTGCTCCACCCTGAGCTACGAGGAGCACCTCAGGGTGGTGGAGGTGGTGGTGGAGGCGGCGGGGGGAAGGGTGCCGGTGCTGGCGGGGACGGGGAGCAACAGCACCAGGGAGGCCCTCATGCTCACCAGGGAGGCCAAGGAGAGGGGGGCGGACGGGGCCCTGCTCGTGGTGCCCTACTACAACAGGCCCACCCAGGAGGGCCTCTACCAGCACTTCAAGAGGCTGGCGGAGGAGGTGGACCTCCCCCAGGTCCTCTACAACATCCCCTCCAGGACGGGGGTGAACCTGGCCCCCGAGACCATCGCCAGGCTGGCCAGGCTGAAGAACGTGGTGGGGGTGAAGGAGGCCAGCGGTAACTTCGACCAGATCTCCAAGATCCTGGAGCTCACCAGGGGTGAGGACTTCATGGTCACCTCGGGGAACGACTCCCACACCCTCCCCATGATGGCCCTCGGGGCCGTGGGGGTGATCTCGGTGGCCTCCAACCTGGTCCCCTCCCAGATGGTCAGGATGGTGAGGGCCTTCAGGGAGGGCAGGGTGGAGGAGGCCAGGAGGATCCACTACGAGCTCTCCCCCCTCTTCGAGGCCCTCTTCCTGGAGACCAACCCCGCCCCCATCAAGGAGGCCATGGAGATGGCGGGCCTCCCCGCCGGTCCCCCACGCCTTCCCCTGGTGAGGGTGGGGGAGGGAACCAGGCAGAGGCTGAGGGAGG
>QNVD01000112.1 GCA_004347925.1 Hadesarchaea archaeon | reverse complement strand
CTGAGGGGAAGGCCCCTCACCCTCCAGCTATACCCCGACGGCATAGGAGGGAAAAGGATAGTGAGGAAGGACAGGCCCGACTACACCCCGGACTGGGTGAGGACCTTCACCTACCGGTCCGGCGAGGGGAAGACCATCAGGTACGTGGTGTGCGACGACAGGCCCACCCTGATCTGGCTCGCCAACCTGGCCAACCTGGAGTTCCACCTCACCCTCTCCCGAGCGGACGACTTCCACCACCCCGACCTCCTCCTCTTCGACCTGGACCCCTTCCCCCCCGCAGGCTTCCGGGACGCCTGCAGGGTGGCCCTGCTGATCCGGGACCTGCTCAGGGAGATGGGGGTGGAGGGGTACCCCAAGACCTCCGGGGCCACGGGCCTCCACATCCTGGTGGGCCTGGAGAGGGTCCACGAGTTCAGGGAGGTGAGGGAGGCGGTGAGGGAGATGGCCCTCTCGCTCCAGTCCCTGGACCCCTCGGTGCTGGCGGAGATGAGGCCCGTGGCGGAGAGGAGGGGGAGGGTGCTGGTGGACTTCGCCCAGAACTCCAGGGGGAAGACCATCACCTCCCCCTACTCCCTGAAGCCCCTGGAGGGGGCGCCCGTCTCAACCCCCCTGCGGTGGGAGGAGCTGGAGGAGGGGGTGGAGCCGGGGAGGTTCAACCTGCAGACCGTCCCCGGCAGGTCGGAGGATCCCATGCTTCCCGTCCTCTCCCAGAGGGTCCGCCTGAGGGGCTGACCGCCCGGTCGGGGGACGGTCACCCTTCGCCCCGGAGCCTTCGACCCGAAGAGGGGATCCTGAGGAGGCCCCTCTCGGCCTGGCCCTTCATAGGATCGCCCTCTGCTCCCCCAAGATCCTGTCTTTCAGAAGGGGGTGCAGGGAATCGTAGGTCAGCACATCCACCCTCCTCTTCAGCAGTTCCTCCAGCTCCACCTTGAGCCCGGCGAGGTCGAGGAGGCTCTTTTCGCCCTCGAACTCCACCAGGAGGTCGAGGTCGCTGTCCTCCCCGGCCTCCCCCCTGACGACGGAGCCGAAGATCCCCGCTCTCCTGACGCCGTGGCGCCTCAGGACGGGGAGGATCTTCCTCTTTATCTCCTCCACTTCCAGGGTGTTGCTCGCCATGCTTTCCGATCGACCGTTGGCGGCCGGAATTAAATAGCTCCTCACCCGGGGGCTCGGATCCTCCTCAGCGGTGCTTTCCGAGAGTTGGAATCCCCTTCCAACCGTCGGGAGGCGATTCCGGGAGAGCCCCCCAGGCCAGGGACCGGGAGTCATGGGGCCCACCGAGGCGGAAGGTAGCGGCGTGAAAGGGGAGCCCTTCTGGAGAAGGACCTATTGGAAAATTTTCTGTATAAAGAATTTTTCTGACGGAATCCAATAGAACCGCTACAGCCTGGAGGATGAGTGTAAGTAACTTATGGTCACAAAAAAGCCAGAGTATAAGTTGTTCGGGGGGAAGTCGGTGGCTATCCGGGCAGCAGGTCCACGTAGTAGAATTCCCCCCTCTTCACCCTCTCCCCCTTCCTCAACCTCACGGGCCTGCGGAAGGGGGGACCGTCCCACACGAAGCAGTGGTACTCCCCCCTCTCCCCCGCCGGGTCCACGGAGGGGGGAAGGTCCCTGAGGAACTCCCCGTCCACCTCCCTGCCCAGGAAGGAGGGGTCCAGCACGCTCCCGTTGACGCACACCACCACCGCCCTGAACCCCTCCCGCACGAACTCCTCCACCAGCTTTCCCGTTTCCTCCCCCCACAGGGGGAAGTACCCCCTCAGGCCCCCCCTCAGGAGCCTCTCCTCCCTGTACCTCCTCACGTCCTCCAGGAAGACGTCCCCGAAGACGAACCCCCTTATCCCCTCCGCCTCCAGCTCCCTCACGGCCTCCCCCATCCTCTCCTCGTAGTCCTCGTTGGAGCACTCCCTGGGGATGAAGACCTCCCTGAGCCTGAGCCCCAGGGCCGAGGCCTGCTCCTCCACCAGCTCCCTCCTCACCCCGTGCAGGCTCACCCTGTCGTACCCCTCCGTTATGACGGTCAGCAGGAGGGAGGGGAGCAGCCTCCCCTCCCTCAGGACCCTCCACAGGGAGAGGGCGCTCTCCTTCCCCCCGCTCCAGGAGACCGCCACGGGCTCAGGGGAAAAGGCTGACGGTCCCATACCTCGGCTCCTCCCTTCCCGTGAGGAAGGTCACCCTCCTCAAATACCTCCCCGCCCTCCGCGCCGCCTCCTCCACCTCCTCCGGCGAGGGGGCCCTCCACCTCTCGTCCGGGGGGAGGAGGGCGTCCAGGTGGTAGGGGATCCCGGGGTCCAGGGAGGAGAGGAAGCGGGCAATCCTCTCCACCTCCTCCCCCTCCACCAGCCCAGGGACGTAGAC
>QNVD01000111.1 GCA_004347925.1 Hadesarchaea archaeon | reverse complement strand
TCCTCCCCCCCCTTCCCGTCAGCGTGCCGGTGAGGGCGGCCTCCCCAGCCACCCTCTTCAGCACCTCGAAGGTCCTCTGGTCGCTGGCGTTGAGCTGGATGAGGTCCCACCCCATCTCTTGGGCCAGGGCCTGGGCGACGGTGGTCTTCCCGGAGCCTGGGGGTCCGTAGAGCAGCAGGGCCCTCTTCGGGGGGGCTCCCCTCCTCCACCCCTCCACCCACTCCCTCACCTTCTGGAGGGCCGCCTTCTGCCCCACCACCTCCGAGAGCCTCCTGGGGCGGTACTTCTCGGACCAGGGAAGGGACATCCTCTAGCTTTCCTCGCCCGGAATAAAGAGGTGAGGGACCAGCCCCGATAAAAAGTTTTACCCCCACCCTTTTACCTTCCGAGAAAAGGGGGAGTTGACTTGAAGCTGGCCGTGATAGGTGACACCCACCTGGGGGCGAAGTGGGGGACGCCCAGGGAGGGAGACTCCTTCGAGCAGGCCGAGGAGGCGGTCCGGAGGGCGGTGGAGGAGGGGGCCGACCTGCTCCTCCTGCTGGGGGACCTCTTCGACACCAGGATCCCCAGGCCGGAGGTCTGGACCAGGGCCATGAGGATCTTCACGCTTCCCAAGATGGGGAGGGGAAGGGTGAGGCTGGTGGGGACGGTGGGGAAGGAGGAGGGGGAGATCTCCCCCCTCTCCCTCCAGGGGGTGCCGGTGGTCTCCCTCCACGGGAACCACGAGAGCAGGACGGAGGGCCTGAAGAACCCCGTGGAGGTCCTGGAGGCCGCGGGGATGCTCCTCCACCTCCACCGGGAGGCTGTGATCTTCGAGGGGCCCGGGGGGAGGGTGGCGGTGCACGGGATGAGCTACGTGCCCGAGAGGTACGCCAGGGGCTTCCTCCAGACCTGGAACCCCCAGCCCGTGGAGGGGGCCTTCAACGTGCTCATGCTCCACCAGTCCCTGGGCCAGTACGTCTTCTCCCCCGAGGAGGTTTCCGCTCTCTCCCCCGAGGATCTCCCCCCGGGCTTTGACCTCTACCTCTGCGGCCACATCCACTACAGGGTGGAGTCCACCCTCCACGGAAAGCCCCTCCTCTTCCCGGGGAGCACGGAGCGGACCCAGCTCCTCCCGGTGGAGGCCAGCAACAGGAAGGGGTTCTACCTGGTGGAGGACGGGAGGCCCCGCTTCGTGGAGCTGGAGAGCCCCAGGGACTTCTTCTACGAGGAGGTGGAGGCGGAGGGGATGGAGGTCTCCCTCCTGCAGGAGAGGGTGAGGAGGAGGGTGGAGGCCCTCCTCTCGGGGGAGAGGAAGAACCCGAGGAAGCCCCCGCTCATCCGCCTGAAGCTGAAGGGGAGGCTGGCGAAGGGGAGGAAGGGGGACTTCGACGAGGCCTCCCTGGAGGAGGAGTTCTCCGACAGGGCCCTGCTGGTGGTGAGCAAGGAGGAGCTCTCCTCCCCCTCGGAGGGAGCGGGGAGGGAGGCGCTGGGGAGGCTGGGGGAGGCCGGCACGCTGGAGGAGATGACCCTGCGCCTCCTGGAGGCCAACCTCTCCGAGCTCGGCTACTCCTACGGGCTGGAGGCCAGGAGCCTCTACAACCTGATGCTGGAGGGGAAGGTGGAGGAGGTGGAGGAGAAGGTGAGGGCCTTCGTGAGGAGGCTGGTGGAGCTGGAGCTGGGTGAGGGGGCATGATCACCAGGGTGAGGCTCAGGAACTGGAAGTCCCACGCGGAAACCGACCTCAGGCTGGGTGACGGCACCAACCTGCTGGTGGGGGGGATGGGGAGCGGCAAGAGCAGCGTGCTGGAGGCCATCTCCATGGGCCTCTTCGGCACGGTTCCGGGCCTGAGGGAGAGGGGGCTCAAGCTGGAGGACCTCATCAGGAACAAGCCAGAGCCCGCCGACTCCGCGGAGGTGGAGGTGGGCTTCCTGACCCCCGAGGGGGAGGAGTACGTGGTGAAGAGGGTGATAAGGAGGAAGGGCGCCACCTTCTCCGAGCTGAGGAGGGCGGACGGGAGCCTGGTGGAGACGGAGAGCTCGGGCAAGGTCACGGAGAGGGTGGAGAAGCTGCTGGGGCTGAGCTACGAGCTCTTCGAGAGGGCCGTCTACTCCCAGCAGAACAGGCTGGACTACTTCCTCTCCCTCCGCCCCTCCGAGAGGAGGAAGAAGATCGATGAGCTGATGGGGATGGACAGGCTGGAGGAGGCCCGCCAGAAGCTGGGCACCCTCTCCCGCACCCTCTCCAGGGAGGCCGAGGAGAGGGAGAGGGAGGTGCGGGGGCAGGACAGGGAGGCCCTCTCCCGCCAGCTGGAGGAGGCGGAGAGGGAGTGGGAGGAGGGGAGGAGGAGGGAGGAGGAGCTGAGGAGGGAGGAGAGGGAGCTATCCTCCAGGGAGGGGGAGGTGGGGAGGAGGCTGGAGGAGCTGAGGAG
>QNVD01000110.1 GCA_004347925.1 Hadesarchaea archaeon | reverse complement strand
ACGTGTGTGCGAATTTCTACCACGAGGACCTCGGAAAGCTCAGTAGCGCTGTTAGAAAGTACCTTAAAATTGGATGGCAAAATCTACGCAAGATGACTTAAAAACAGAGAGATACAAAGAAAAAGGAATGATCCTCCGGATCCCCACGGGCTTCAAGTTGTTGGATGAGGTCTTCCAGGGCGGCCTTCCCGTGGGTTCCCTGATCCTCCTGGTGGGTCCTCCGGGAACCAGGAAGGAGGACTTCCTCCACACCCTCTCCGCCAGGCTGGCCAAGCTCAACGGATCCAGCCTGGCGGAGAACCAGGTCCTTCCGGAGCGGATCTGGTACCTCACCCTCACCACCAACAAGGACAGCGTCCAGCGCGACGTTTGCGGGAAGTTCTCGGAGGATTTCTGCGGGGCCTTCTTCCGCAAGGTCCTCTTCCGCTCCTTCTGGGAGCTCCCCGAGTCCTTCGGGGACCTGGCCAGGTGGCTGCAGCAGGCGGACGGGAAGATGGTTAAGGAGGTCAGGGCCAGGATCTTCTCCGATCTCTCGAAGTTCCTGGAGAGGGAGGCCCCCAACTCCGTCCTGGTCTTCTTCCCCCTGAACGACTTCGCCCAGTTCTTCTCCGAGGGGGAGAGGGTGGAGTTCCTGGCCTTCCTGCAGGAGCTGGCCGAGGCCGCCAGGAGGTGGGGCTTCCTGGTCCTGGCCTCGCTGGTTCCGGGCACCCTGGATCCCTCCTTCGAGGCCAACATCCTCTCCAAGGCCGACGGCCTCATGGCCTTCCGGAAGGACCAGGCTCCCGGGGGAAGGGAGCTCCTGGTCTGCGAGAAGCTCTCCGGTACCCTGCTGGGGGAGAGCTGCTTCGAGGTGTGTTCGGGGAAGGACGGGGTGGAGCTCAGAGCCGTCGCCTGTCCTTCCTGAGGCCCCCCTTCAGCAGGGAGAAGTAGAGGCACTCCTCGGGCTCCACCGCGGGGGAGGGGACGGCCTTTCCCTCGAGCCTCAGCCCCCTCACCACCACCAGCGGAATCCTCTCCCCGGCCTCCCCCATCAGGAGCTCCGCCGCCGTGGCCAGCTGGTCGGCCAGGGCCCTCCTGGTGACCCTGAGCCTCCTGCCGAAGAGGTCGGTCCTTCCCCTGCAGTCCAGGGCCCCGGGCACCCCGGAGATCCCCACGGCCTGCCCCACCGTTCCCAGCCTCAGGGGTTTTACCGTGCTGTCGGCGAGGATCACCCCCACCCTCACCCCCTCCTCCCTCCTCACGTAGTCCCTGAGCTCCTTGGCGAACCGCTCCGGGTGGGAGGGGAGGAGGATGGCGTGGCCGGGGGGGGCGTTCGAGAGGTCCACCCCCGCGTTGGCGCAGGGGAGCCCCTTCACCAGCGTGAGGAGGGCCCCCCTGGAGGCCCCCAGCACCGAGTCGGCCTCCCTTAGCACCACCTCCACGAAGGAGGGATCCAGCCCCGTCTTCCTGGAGAGGCGGAGGGCCCTGGGGCTGGGCCTGACCTCGGAGAGCCTCACCATCCTGCCCTGGGAGACGGCCACCACCTTGGAGGAGAGGACCAGGATGTCCCCCTCCCTCACCCCGCCCGCCCTCCTCAGGGCCTTGAGGAGGAGGGAGGGGAGGTGGTCGCCCGGCCTGATCAGGGGGGTCCTGATTCCTATGAGCCTGAGCTCCACGGTGACGGTGGGTCTCCTCCCCCTATAAATCCAGCCGCAGGAAACTCGTAGGATGTCCGAGCCCCCCAGGATGGAGGTGATTCCCCTCCGGGGCCTTCCCCTGGTGAAGAGGGGGGACGATGTGGGGGAGCTGATAGTGAGGGCCCTCCGCTCCCAGGGGCTCTCCCTCCTCCCCGGGGACGTGCTGGTGGTGGCCCAGTCCATCGTTTCCAAGGCGGAGGGTGCGGTGGTGGACCTGAGGAGGGTGAGGCCCTCGGAGCTGGCCCTGAGGCTCTCCCGCAGGCTGGAGAAGGATCCCAGGGAGGTGGAGGTGATCCTGAGGGAGGCCAGGGAGATCGTCCGCTCCTCCCACGTGCTCATAACCAGGACGGAGCACGGTTTCGTCTGCGCCAACGCGGGGGTGGACCACTCCAACGTGGAGGGGGAGCGCGTCACCCTCCTCCCCAGGGATCCCGACCGCAGCGCCGAGAGGATAAGGAGGAGGATCAGGAAGGAGCTGGGGGTGGAGGTGGCGGTGATCATCTCCGACACCCAGGGCAGGGCCTTCCGGACGGGCTGCCTGGGGGTGGCCATAGGGGTGGCGGGCATGAAGCCCCTGCTTGACCTCCGGGGGAGGAGGGACCTCTACGGGAAGAGGCTGAGGGTCACGGTGGTGGCCCAGGCGGATGCCCTCGCCGCCGCCGCCGTCTCGGTGATGGGGGAGGCCGGGGAGGGAACGCCCGTGGTGCTGGTGAGGGGGGCCGTGTACGAGAGGGGGAGGGGG
>QNVD01000011.1 GCA_004347925.1 Hadesarchaea archaeon | reverse complement strand
CCCCCCAGTCCTGCGTGGCGGTCAAGGGGAGGGTGGTCCTGGCCAGGCAGGCCCCGGGTGGGGTGGAGGTCATACCCTCCGAGCTCAGGCTCCTGAACCCCGCCCTCTCCCCCCTTCCCCTGGAGCCCACCGGGAAAATCAAATCAAACCTGGACACCCGACTGGATTCCCGCCTCCTGGATCTGCGCCATCCCAGGCAGCTGGCCATCTTCAGGATAAAGCACGAGATCGTGGGCATCGTTCGCCGTTTCCTGGCGGGAAAGGGTTTCTTGGAGGTGCAGACCCCCAAAATAGTGGCCACGGCCACGGAGAGCGGGGCCGCCCTCTTCCCCGTGACCTACTTCGACAGGGAGGCTTTTCTCAGCCAGAGCCCCCAGCTCTACAAGGAGGTGCTGACCGGCTGCTTTGACCGGGTCTTCGAGATAGGGCCCATCTTCAGGGCGGAGGAGCACGACACCCCCAGACACCTCAACGAGACCACCTCCATAGACTTGGAGGCCGCTTTCGTCACCCAGGAGGAGGTGATGGAGATCCTGGAGGAGATGCTGGTGGAGATCTTCGCGGGTATCAGGGAGAAGTGCAGGAGGGAACTCCAGGTCCTGGAGAGGGAGCTGGAGGTGCCGGAGAGGCCCTTCCCCAGGCTCACCTACGACGAGGCCCTGCGGAAGCTGGAGGGAGCCGGACTGAAGGTGAAGTGGGGCGAGGACCTCTCCACCCCAGCCGAGAGGAAGCTGGGGGAGCTGATGGGGGGACCCTACTTCATCACCGACTGGCCCACCTCCATAAAGCCCTTCTACATCCTCCCCAAGCAGGAGAGGGAGGAGATCTGCGAGGCCTTCGATCTCATGTACGGGGAGCTGGAGCTGGCCTCCGGAGGGACCAGGATCCACCGGGAGGAGCTGCTGGTGAGGAGGCTGAGGGAAAAGGGCCTCAGACCGGAGAGCTTCGAATCGCACCTGAGGAACTTCAGGTACGGCATGCCCCCGCACGCGGGCTTCGGTCTTGGTCTGGACAGGCTAACCATGGTGATAACCGGGGTGAGCAACATAAGGGAGGTGGTACTTTTCCCGCGGGACAGGAGAAGGCTGACACCCTAAGACCCCGCTACGTCTTCAGGGGAAGGCGCATCTCCATCAAGCTGGCCCACCTTCCCCTCCCCTCGGGGAAGAGGGTTTTCAGGGAGGTGGTGGAGCACCCTGGAGCCGTGGCCATCCTTCCCCTCCTAGACGAGAACAGGATCCTCCTGCTGAAGCAGTACCGCCCCGCGATAGGGAAGTGGATCTACGAAATACCCGCCGGAACGGTGGAGAAGGGGGAGAGCCTCCTGAGGTGTGCCAGGAGGGAGCTGGAGGAGGAAACGGGATACAGGGCGGGAAGGATGCGGAAGCTCTTCGAGATGTACCTCGCCCCCGGCTACAGCACGGAAAAGCTCCATTCCTTCCTGGCCTCCGAACTGCGCCCCTCCTCCCCCCACCGGGACTGGGGGGAGGAGATAAGGGTGGTGAAGACCACCCTCTCCGAGGCCCTGGAGATGATAAGAACCAATCGCATAGAGGACGCCAAAACCACGGCCACCCTGCTCTACTTCCTCTCCTTCAGGCACGCGGCCCTCTCCCCTCAGAGCAAGCCCAGCAGGAGCACGTAAACCGCGAAGAGCCCCAGGAAGACCAGCGGCAGCAGGTTCTGCATCCTGGTTTCAAACTCCTCCGCCTGCTTCACCCTCCCCCCCTCCACCAGCCTCATCGCCTGAACCGACACCATGAGGTTGTACAGGAAGAGGGTGTAGACCACCAGCATGATCCTGTCGAAGAGGGTGAGGTACCCCAGGGAGGGAAGACCGCTCAGGGCCGCCAGGTGGTAGGCCACCGCGGACATGAGGGTGGTCACGCATATCCCCACCCTTTGCCCGAAGTTCTTCACCGAAATGGAGAAGGTGAGGAGGGAGATCAGGGTGATGATGAGGATGGGGAAGAAGTATTTGAAGAAAGCCGAGATCTTGGCCCGGTACACCACGATCCCGAAGCCGAACTTGGAGTAGTTCTCGTCCGGGTAGACGTGCTCGTCCACGTAGAGCCTGAAGCCCTTCGCCTCCCATCCCGGAATCGCCAGGTTGGGATCCAGACCGCTCTCCTCCAGATCCGGCTCAAAAACCAGCTCCCGGACCCCCCGGTGCTTGTCCTCCAGCTCAACCGTGAGAAGATGCTCGTCGAAGGGGAAGCCCCTGAAGTTCAGGGACCCCACGTAGGTCCCCTTGATCCGGTACTCCAGGTAGTTCTCCTCCTGCCGGATGAGGACCATGCTGGAAGGAGCTCCCCGCAGGAACTCGATGTCGGGCCTCTCCCCCCGGTACTTGAACCAGAGGTAGAAGTCTATGGTGAAGGTCTGGGAGGGAACGTCCACCTTCTCGACGGCGTTGATCCAAACCCCCACCTTCACCACGGAGGGACCCTCCTGGGCCGCCGCCGGGCTGCCCAGGCCGAAGAGCAGGAGGGGAAGAAGCAGGGGCAGGAGGAAGGCCGCCTTGATCATTTCCTTTACTCCTCCTGGCCGGATTTATACTCTGGGCCCGCCCATCCGAAGATTTAATACTCTCTTCCCCAAGGAGGGTGATGCCCGCGGAGGAGAGGAAAGAGGTCCTGGAGAAGGCCGAGGAGCAGGGGGTTAGGTTCATACAGATGCAGTTCATGGACATCCTGGGGACCGTCAAAAACATCACCCTCCCCATCCAGAGGCTGGAGAGGGCCCTCTCGGAGGGAGTTTTCTTCGACGGTTCCTCGGTGCTGGGATACGCCACCGTGGAGGAGTCCGACATGCGCCTGGTTCCGGACCCCAAGACCTTCACCGTTCTGCCCTGGACCAACGACCACCTCAAAACGGCCTGCATGGTCTGCGATGTTTACGACCACAAGAACAACCGCTTCGAGGGTGACCCCAGGTACGCCCTGCAGAAGCTCACCGATAGGGCCAGGAAGAAGGGGTACCTCTTCAACACGGCCCCTGAGTACGAGTTCTTCCTCCTGCAGGAGGATGAGGGGGGGAGGCCCCTTCCCAGGCCCTCGGACTTCGGGGGATACTTCGACCTCATGAGGGACAGGGGGGACGAGGTTAGGAAGGAGATCGTCAGGCACCTGATCGAGATGGGGTTCGAGGTGGAGGCCTCCCACCACGAGGTGGCCCCGGGGCAGCACGAAATCGATCTGAGGTACGCCGAGGCCCTGACCTCCGCCGACAGGGTGATGATGATGAAGTACACCACCAAGCTGGTGGCCCAGAGGCACGGCCTCTTCGCCTCCTTCATGCCCAAGCCCCTCTACGGGGTCAACGGATCCGGCATGCACACCCACATGTCCCTGATGAGCCCCGACGGCACCAAGAACTTCTTCTACGACCCCCAGGGCAAGTACCAGCTCAGCGAGCTGGCCCTCTACTTCATCGGGGGCCTGCTGAAGTATGCGCGGGAGATGTGCGCCATCCTGGCCTCCTCCGTCAACTCCTACAAGAGGCTGGTCCCCGGGTACGAGGCCCCCGTCTACATCTCCTGGGCCAACAGGAACAGGAGCGCCTACATAAGGGTGCCCTCGGGAAGGGGGCTGAGGACCAGGATAGAGCTGAGGAGCCCCGATCCCGCCGGAAACCCCTACCTGCAGTTCTCGGTGATGCTGGCCGCCGGGCTGAAGGGGATAGAGGAAAAGATCTACCCCCCGGAGCCCGTGGAGAGGAACATCTTCAGGATGACCCCGGAGGAGAAGAGGGAGCTCCAGATCGAGCCCCTGCCCTCAAGCCTNGGGGAGGCGCTGGAGTGCATGGAAAAGAGCAAGCTGGTGAGAGAGGCNATCGGGGATCACCTCTTCGAGCACTTCCTCTACATCAAGAGCCAGGAGTGGGAGAACTACCGCTCCCAGGTGACCGACTGGGAGCTGCAGAACCTCCTGCCCATCCTCTGATCAAAGCCTTACGGGGATACCCCTTCTGGCCAGGTACTCCTTGACCTCCCTGATGCCGTGGGTCCCGTAGTGGAAGATGCTGGCGGCGAGGGCCGCGCTGGCCCCGGTGTGCTGGAAAACCTCGTACATGTGCTCGGGGGAGCCGCACCCTCCGGAGGCGATGACGGGGATACCCACCGCCTCGCTCACCGCCTTCGTCAAGGGAAGGTCGTAGCCCAGCGTGGTCCCATCCCTGTCCATGCTGGTGAGGAGGATCTCCCCGGCTCCCCTCTCTTCCGCCTCCATGGCCCACCTGATGGCATCCACCCCCGTGAACTTCTTCCCCCCGTAGATGGAGCACTCGAACCAGACCGGGCCCTCCGGGGTTTCCACCACCACCCTGTCCCCCTCTTCCCCCTCCACCCTCCTCCTCTTCGCGTCTATGGCCACCACGCAGGCTTGGCTCCCGAAGGTCTCGGCCAGCCTGGAGATCAGGG
>QNVD01000109.1 GCA_004347925.1 Hadesarchaea archaeon | reverse complement strand
CAAAAATCCAGACCAGCGGGGCCCGGAGACACCGGGTGCGAGGCAAAGAGGTGAAGCGTGGAAGCCCTGAAGGAGCTGAGCCCTCCCTTCGAGATGCTCGACATCGACCCGGGGCAGACCGTCACCATGACGGTTCTGCGCTGGGAGTTCGGCTTAGCCGTCATTCACCCGCGCTACCCAGGTGCTCCCCCGGAAAAGGAAGTCACCATCCTCCGAATCTGGGTCCCAGTCGAGCAGAAGATTGAGCAGCTGCGCAAGCTCGGCAAAATTCCGCCTGGAGGGGGTCCGGCGGCGGCAGGGGCCCAGCTGGCGGTGCCTCCGTACTGGGACATCGCGCAGAGGCGGCTACAGGAGGGCCTGAAGCCTCTCCTCCCGGCCCCGGGGGGTAAGCCCGTCACCATCGAGGTGCAGAAGATTGGACTCCCACCGAGGGCCTACTTCTCCGTCAGGGTCCTGCCCTGAGGACTATCCGGAGGAGCCCTGCTGCTGGCGCTGCCTGTCCATCTCCTCGAAGGTCCGCTTCATCCCCTGGAACCGCAGGTACTCCTGATAGGTGCTCACCGCCCGGTAGAGGTACTCCATTGCCTCCCTGGGGGCTCCGAGCTGGGAGATGACGTAGCGCAGCAGGGTGAGACACTCCTCACACAGGGGTGGGGTCCTGGCCAGAGAGCGGTCCACCGACCTGCTGCACCCGGCGCACACGAAGTACCTCACCATCTCCTGCGCCTTCTCGGGCTCGGGCAGCTCGGGAGGAGGCGCCATCTCGTCCCTGAGCCTCACCGCCTCCAGCTCCGCCAGCCTCTGCCTGACGTAGTTCTGCGCCACCTCCACCGTCCACCCCAATTTCAGGGCGAGGCCGAGGCAGTGATCCATCTCCTCCGGAGTGGGCAGCTGGCCAGCCGCGACCACGTGCCCAATCTTCAGCTTCCCCTCGGCAACGGCCTGCTGGTACACCTCTGGGAGCTTCAGCAGCGCCAGACGGAGCTGCACCCACTCGGGCGTGTGCCCCGTGATTTTGGCCGCCTCCTCCACGGTGGCCCCGCTGTCGATGAAGGCCTGCAGCACCCTGGCCTCGTCCACGGGGTTCGTGGACCCTCTCGCGAGGTTTTCCGCGAGGTGCATCATCAGCGCGGTCTTTTTGTCCGCCTGGATGACCTTCACCTGCACCTCCGTCTTTCCCTGCCTCTTCAGCTCAGTTAGTCTTCCCAGACCCGCCACCAGCTCATACTTCCCCCCGTCCACGGGGCGGACGATGGGCTCGTTCAGGACGCCGAACTGCTCCACGGTGGCCCTCAGGATGGCCTCCTGCTCCTCGTCCCTTTTGGCGGTTGCCCTGACCTCGGGCACCACGATGTCCTCGACCCTCACGGTCCTCATCTCGGCCATCACGGCACCTTCCTCTTCACCTTCGGGGCCTTCCTATATTTGGCTTTCAGGAGCTCCAGCTGGATCTTCTGCGGGTCCAGGATGAAGTCCGCCAGCTCCTGGACGAAGGCCTGGTCGTCCAGCACGCCCGCATCGTAGGCCTGGTGGGCGGCCTTCAGCCTCTCCATGCAGTAGTCGTAGTCCCGCTCCAGCAGGGCCAGGACGTAGAGCCTGTCCACCTGCGGGGGCGTGTACCCGAGCAGCCTCGCCTCATTCCGAAAGCCCTCCTCCAGGGTCAGCCCCTCGCGGAACCTCCTGACTACCGCTTCCCTCCCGATGGCCCTGACCTCCACCTCCTTGGAGGCCGGGGTGCTCTCCCTGGGGATGAGGTGCATCAGCCTGCGCCACTGCTCCCAGTAGCCCGCGTCCAGCTCCAGGCTCTGCGCGATGGCCACGAAGGCCCCCTCGTCTATCTCCCCCTGCCTGAAGGCCCTCTTGGCCTCCTTCAGCACCTCCGACCTCAGGTCGTAGTCTCTCATCAGGTCCCCGGCGATGACGTAGGAGCCCCGCAGCGCCTCCTGGACCCGCAGCAGCTTCAGCTCCTCCAGGAAGAGCTCGCTGTTGGTGAGGCCCTCCCTGTAGCGGGAGACGGCCACGGAGGCGTAGACCGCCTTCAGCTCCCCCATCGCCACCTGCTGCATGTAGTGCAGCAGCACGGGGCGAATCTCGAAGGGGTAGTGGGCATCCGCGAAAGCCTTCCGGAAGAGCTGCTCATCGTAGTACCCCGCCTGAGCTATCCGGTTCAGCAGCATGGGGGAAACGGGCCTGTCAGCTACGGCCACCATCATGGGGAAGTAGGAGTCGTGGTAGCCGTGGTAGCCCAGCATCCTCTTGGCGGTCGCCTCGTCTATCTCGCCCTCCAGGTAGGCCTCCAGGACCTGCTGCTCGGAGGGCATCCTGGGGCGGAACACGTTGGCGAAAAAGTAGCGGAAGGGGTAGCCGAACATCATGGTCCCCAACGCCGTGAAGGCAGCTCCGGTCACCAGCTTGTACCCCGAGAGGTCGTACAGGATG
>QNVD01000108.1 GCA_004347925.1 Hadesarchaea archaeon | reverse complement strand
GCCTGGTGGGGCCCGCTCACGCCTTCACCCCCTGGACCAGCCTCTACAAGGAGTTCGACAGCCTGAGGGAGTGCTACTCCGACCTGGCCGACAGGATCTCCTTCCTGGAGCTGGGCCTCAGCGCCGATACGCCGATGGCGGACCGCATCTCCGAGCTCTCCCGCCTGACCTTCCTCTCCAACAGCGACTCCCACAGCCCCTGGCCCGAGAGGCTGGGAAGGGAGTTCAACCGCTTCGACATCCCGGAGCCCACCTTCGAGGAGGTCAGGAAGGCGGTGGAGAGGAGGGAGGGAAGGAGGGTGAGCCTGAACGTGGGTTTCGACCCCAGGCTGGGGAAGTACCACCGCACCGCCTGTTCCAGGTGCTTCAGGCAGTTCAGCCTGGAGAGGGCGAGGGAGCTGGGCTGGAGGTGTGAGGACTGCGGTGGGTGGATCAAGAAGGGGGTCTGGGACAGGGTCAACGAGCTGGCCGACCGGAGGGAGCCCCTCTCCCCTCCCCACCGTCCCCCCTACCTGAGGGTGGCCCCCCTGGCCGAGATCCTCGCCCTGGCCCTGGGGGGGAGGGTGCGAGATCCCGCCGTCAGGGAGACCTGGAGGAGGCTGGTGGAGAGGTTCGGGTCGGAGATAGAGGTGCTGGTGGACGCCCCGCCGGAGGAGGTGGCGGGGGTGGCGGGGGAGGAGGTAGCGGCCCTCATCCTGGCCTTCCGCAGGCAGGAGCTGAAGGTCCTTCCGGGGGGAGGGGGGCGCTACGGGAGGCTGGAGCTCCCCCCGCACCTCTCCCGAGGGATAAGGCAGCGCACGCTGGGTGATTTCACCTGAGCCAGGGTGGGAGGAGGTCCAGCCTGGTGAGGTCCCTGAAGGTCTCCCTCCTCCTCACCAGGGCGGCCTTGCCCCTCCTCACCATCACCATGGCCGGCCTGGGCTTGGCCGTGTGCTGGTTGGACATGGAGAGCCCGTAGGCCCCCACGTCGAAGATCACCGCCAGGTCCCCCCTCTCCGCCCTGGGAAGGAGGCGCTCCTTCCCCAGGAAGTCGCCCGACTCGCAGAGGGGCCCCGCCACGTTGGTGAGGGTGTCGTTCTCCAGGTTCATCTTGTTGGCCAGCTCTATGTGGTGGTAGGCCCCGTAGAGGGCCGGCCTGATGAGGGCGTTCATGCCCGCGTCCAGGGAGATCCAGCGCGGCAGGCCCTTCCTCTCCTTGGTGTACTCCACCCTGGCCAGCAGGATCCCGGCGTCCCCCACCAGGTACCTTCCGGGCTCGAACACCAGCAGGTGCTCGTGCATCCCCCTCTCCCTCTCCACCCTCTCCACGGTGGAGACCACCCTCCGCGCCAGCTCCTCCAGATCCACCTCCCTCTCCTCCGGTCGGTAGGGTATGCCCACCCCCCCTCCCAGGTCCACGAACTCCAGCTCTATCCCCAGCTCCCTGAGCTGGGCCACCACCTCCATGACCTTCTCCGCCTCCTCCACGAAGGGGGAGGGGTCCAGGATCTGGGAGCCTATGTGGGCGTGGATGCCCACGATCCTCACGTTCCTCATCCCCTTCGCCCTGCGGTAGGCCTCCAGGGCCTCCCCGCTCTTCACGTCGAAGCCGAACTTGCTCTCCCTGAGACCGGTGGCTATGTAGGGGTGGGTGGGGGCCTTCACGTCGGGGTTGATCCTGAAGCTCACCCTGGCCTCCCTCCCGGTCTTCTCCGCCAGCCTTCCCACCACCTCCAGCTCCTGGAAGCAGTCGATGTTGATGGTCACCCCGTGCCTCAGGGCCAGCCTCAGCTCCCCCTCCGTCTTCAGGTTTCCGTTGAACACCATCTTCTCCCCGGGAATCCCCGCCCCCAGGGCGATCCTCAGCTCGTTTTCGGAGCTGACGTCGGCGCCTGCCCCCTCGGTGGCCAGGACCCTGACCACGGCGGAGTTGGAGTTGGCCTTCAGGGCGTAGCAGAGGCGCACCCTCCTCCTTCTCCCGAAGGCCCTTAGGAACCTGCGGTAGTTCTCCCTGATCCTCTCCTCGTCCATCACGTAGAGGGGGGTGCCGAACTCCTCGCAGAGCTCGACGGTGTCCACCCCCCCGCAGACCAGGTGTCCCTTCCGGTTCACCCCGAAGTGGGACTTCAGCATCAGCACTTCCTGGCTACCTCCTCCACCGCCTCCCTCAGGATCTGGAGACCCCTCTCCAGGTCTTCCTGGGAGATGATGAGCGGGGGGGCTATCCGGATGGCGGATCTTCCCCCCCTGAAGAAGATGGCTCCCCTCTCCAGGGTGGCTTTGATGACCATCTCCCTCTCCTTCGTCCCGTCCTTCTTGTTCTCCTTCTTCTGCACGAACTCCACCGCCAGCATCAGACCCTTCCCCCTGACCTCCCCCACGATGGGCACCTCCTCCTCCATCTCCTTCAGGTACCTGAGGGAGAACTCCCCCAGCTTCCTGGCCCTCTCCACCAGCCCCTCCTCCTCC
>QNVD01000107.1 GCA_004347925.1 Hadesarchaea archaeon | reverse complement strand
GGAGGCGGTGCTGGAGGCCCTCTCCTCCCCCCTCCCCGTGCTGGCCGCCGTCCACCTCAGGACGGAGGGGGGCTTCATAGGGGAGGTGAAGCGCAGGGGTGACGTGAGGCTCCTGGAGGTGAACCCCTCCAACTTCCACCGCCTCCCGCTGGAGCTGGCGGAGGAGATCCTGGGGAGGCTAAGGAAGTAGGGCAGGGGGAGGAGCGGTGGAAGAGGGGGATGGGGGAAAATTGGCTGCCACGGTCTTCGGCTGGAGGGTTAAAGGTTGGGCGTCCCATGTCTCTAGATGCTCTACCTGCTCAGGTACGGGGAGATCGCCCTCAAGTCGGAGGGGGTGAGGAGGAGGTGGGAGGGGACCCTCCTGCGCCAGCTCCGGGCCCTCCCGGGAGTGGAGAGGGCCTGGGGGGAGAGGGGAAGGATCTGGGTGGAGGGGGAGGGGCTGGAGGAGGGGCTGAGGAGGGTCTTTGGGGTGGTCTCCTTCTCCCCCTGCGAGAGGTGCTCCCTGGAGGAGCTGGAGGAGAGGGTGGTGGACTTCTGCCGGAGGAAGGGTTTTGACGGGGGAGGGACCTTCGCGGTGAGGGTGAGGAGGACGGGGAAGCACCCCTTCACCTCCCCCCAGAAGGCCGCCGAGCTGGGCTCCCTCCTCCTCAGGACCTTCCCTGGGCTGAGGGTGGACCTGGACCGTCCTGAGAGGGAGCTCTTCGTGGAGATAAGGGGGGGAGAGTGCTACCTCTTCTCCGAGGTGGTGAGGGGGGCGGGGGGGATACCCCTGGGGGTGGAGGGGAGGGTGGTCTCCCTCTTCTCCGGGGGGATAGACTCCCCCGTGGCCTCCTGGCTCATGATGAAGAGGGGTTGCGAGACGGTCCTCCTGCACCTGGACGTCTCCTCCTTCCAGGGCCCGGAGGCCAGGAGGAGGGCGGAGAGGGTGGCGGGGATCCTCTCCCGCTACCACCCCGGGCTGGAGCTCGTGGTGAGGGAGCACGGGGGCTTCCTCAGGAGGGTGAGGGAGTTCCTGGAGGGGAGGGGTGAGGAGAGGTACACCTGCCTGCTCTGCAAGAGGCAGATGTACCGGGAGGGGCAGAGGCTGGCGGAGGAGAGGGGGGCCCAGGCCCTGGTCACCGGGGAGAGCCTGGGGCAGGTGGCCTCCCAGACGCTGGCCAACCTCAGGGTGCTGGATCAGGTCTGCTCCCTTCCCGTCCTCCGACCGCTGGTGGGGATGGATAAGGTGGAGATAGAGGGGCTGGCCAGGGGGATAGGGACCTGGGAGGAGTCCTCCAGGGAGGTGGGGGGATGCAGGGCCGCCCCCTCCCGCCCCTCCACCGCGGCCAGGCTGGAGAGGATCCTGGAGCTGGAGGAGGAGATGGGCCTGGCCTAGCCCTTCCTGCTCAGCTCCCACCGGAAGGCCACGGAGCCGAGGAGCACCAGGACGTTGGAGAGGACGGCGGTGACGGGCTCTGAGGGCTGGAAGGGAAGGAGGAGGAGAAGGAGGAAGAGGGGGACGGAAAGCAGGGGGGACCGGTACCCTGAACCGGCCCACCTCCAGAGGGTGAGGAACACCAGGGAGAAGACCGGGAGCATCGTGAGGGTCAGGGCGAGGGGATGGTGGAAGAGGGAGGAGGCCCAGCTTCGGCTGGCCAGCTCGCTGGCCTCGGGGGAGGGGGAGTAGGCCAGCCAGACGAAGAGGATCCATCCCGGCATCCTCAGCCCCCCCAGGAAGTAGAAGAAGCAGAAGATCCAGATCAGGTCCCCCAGCCTCCTGATCTTCCCCTTCGCCCCGGAGAGGCTCTTGGCCCATCCCTCCTCCCCCAGGATCTCCCTCTCGAAGCGCTCGAAGGTCCCCAGCCTCCATCCCTTCCCCCAGACGTAGATGAGCCAGAGGGATTCGAGGAGGAGGGCGGGGGAGTGGTAGAAGACGAAGAGGTCCCCCCAGAAGCCCAGCTGGGCTCCGTACTGCCAGATCCCGAAGGAGTAGAGGGAGGTGGAGAGGGGGAAGAGGACCATGCACCCCGAGGAGTCGAACATGTCGAAGAGCACGTGGCTCCACTGGCCCACCAGGAAGCTGCAGGAGGCCGTGGCCGCCCCCTCCCTCCCCAGCCTGCGGAGGAGGAGGTAGAGGAGGAGGGCACAGACGAGGCCGAAGAAGGGGGTGTGGGTTATCCCGATGGGGGGATGGCGGTGCTGGTAGACGGGGAGGATGTGGAACTGGATGAAGATCTTGGTGAAGAAGTCCGGGGAGATGCTGCCCACCAGCAGGGCCAGGAGGGAGACCCTTTTCCTGAAGATGGCCTTCAGGGCGAAGGGTTCCAGGTCGTGGGCAAACCAGCACATGGGTTTCACCATAGTAGCTAGGAGACGGATAAAAGGCCCGTGGATGGAGCCTTAATACGCTTCCTTTCCAAGGAAGGTGGAGATGGCGGTAGTGGTTCTGGGGGGAGCGGGCCACATAGGCTCGGGGGTGG
>QNVD01000106.1 GCA_004347925.1 Hadesarchaea archaeon | reverse complement strand
CCGCGGGGGTTCAGGAGGAGGAAGAGGAGGAGGGTGAGGAGGGAGCCGGAGAGGGAGAAAAGGAGGGTCCTCCTCACCCCCAGCCTCACGGGGAGGGTGGGCTTCCCCGCCCTCTCATCCCCCCTCCTGTCCTTCAGGTCCTTCAGGGGGGAGAGGAAGAGGGAGAGGAGGGTGAAGAGGAGGGCCGCCCCCAGCCCCCCAGCCCCCCCCCGCCGGGACGGGAGAGGGAGGAGGCCCCCGCCAGCAGGGGGAGGAAGACGTAGCCCAGGGAGGAGGCGGGGTAGGAGGTGTACCACCTGCCCAGGGGGAAGGGGGGGAGGGAGTAGAGGAGGCCCAGCAGGACCCCCAGGGAGGTGAGGAGGAGGACGGGGGGGCCCAGGAGGAGGGAGAGGGGGGAGAGGGAGAAGAGGAGGAGGGAGAGGAGCAGGAGCCTTCTCGCCTTCAGCCTCCCCCGGGGGAGGGGGCGGTCCGGGTGGCTGAGCCTGTCCAGCTCCAGGTCGAAGCACATGTTGAGGGCGTGGGAGCCCGCGGAAACCGCCACCCCCACCAGGCTGAGGAGGAGGAAGGGGCCGAGGGGTACGACCAGGCTCCCCCCTCCCAGGACCATGCCCAGGTAGAGAGAGCCCACCACCACCAGGGAGCTCCCGGGCTTCAGGCACCTCAGGTAGTCGGAAACCGCCACCCAGGAAGGTGGGATTTTTGGGATTTAGAGGTATCCGAATCCTCGCCCGCCGCCGAGGCGGGGGGCCCCGGCTGCTTTTATGCCGGGAAGGGGAGATTCAAAGGATGCCCGGGAGCAGGGGGGTCTCCCCCCTCATCGCCACCATCCTGCTCATCACGCTGGCCATAGCCTTCGGCATCACCATCCTGGCGGGCTACCTCTCCGCCCTGGCCCCGTCCGGGCCCCCGCCCAAGAGGGTATCCCTCTCCCTCCTGTACGAGAACTCCCCGGGCAGGCTCACCCTCAGGCACCTCTCCGGGGACGAGCTCTTCTCGGCCTTCCTGATGAGGATGGAAAACAGGCTGGACGCCAGGACGGCCAGGGGAAAGCTGGAGAACTGGAAGGCGGTGGAGGTGAGGGTGAACGGGGTGAGGCTGGGGAGGGACAGGGCGGAGAACGTGGTGCTGGTGCAGGAGAACCTCTCCTTCCTCACCCTGGCCCCGGTGGCGGTTAACCTGGGACCGGGGGACGAGGTNAGGCTGGAGAACCTGAGGCTTTACCCCGGGGAGGTGGTGGCGGTGGTGTACCAGCCCACCAACCAGACGCTGGCGGAGATGGCGGTGGTATGAGGGGCGTGTCACCCCTCATCGGCACCGTCCTTCTGCTGGCCGTGACCCTCACCATCTTCGCGGTCTACGTTTGGGGGCTGGTGGGGAAGGGGGGCACGACGCCCGTCCAGCCCCTGCAGGCGGGGATCTGGGTGGAGAACGAGGCGGGAGGGCTGGTGGTTAGGCACGTGGGAGGGGAAGAGATCCCCAAGGCCTTCAAGCTCTCCAACGGGGCAATTACCTGGGTGAACCTGGTGGTGAGGAGGAACGGGGAGAACCTGAGCGTGACGGGNGGGGCGAGGGTGGGGAACCTGACCACGGGGATGGTGGACTTCGGCCCCGGGGCCAGGCTGGAGCTTCCGGTGAGCGTGGGGAGGGGAGACAGGATCACCGTGGTTTACATCCCTGCGGGGCAGACCCTCTGCGAGAAGGAGTTTTAAACCTACCCGGTATCCCACCCCCTTCCCTAGAAAAGCATATGGAACACACTGGGGAAACTTGAAAAAAAGGAAGAAAAAGACCCGCTCAGTAGTTTACCTCTCTTTCTATGAGGGTCTGGTTCTTGGGAACCCACTTAAGCGACACCTTGGCCCCTATCGTTAGTGGATTGGTCAGGTGTACCTGTATCTGGTCTCCCCCCACTAGAGACAAGTTTGTATTGTCCGCTAATCCTTTCTGTAATCCATTATCGTTTAGTGCATACGACGTGCCTCCGGAAATCACTTTCTGTATGGTGATGCCCGAAGTTGCTCCATTCACCCTCATTTCTAGGTTCTTCCAGGCAAACTGTGTAATGAGACCGTTCTCCGACAATCGAACAGTTACCGCATCGTTCGCCCTGTCCCCGTAGGTGTGCTTTATGACGATCACGGTTCTCCCGCTCTCCACGTTCTCCAGGCTCAGCTGCCCTCCGAAGATCACGCTGGGCTGAGGAGCGGAGGCCAGCGAGAGCGCCAGGATGGCTGCCACGGCGAACACTATGGCTATCAGCACGATGGTCGCTATCATGGGTGAGACTCCCCTGCTGTCCATCCTTTCACCACCTCCTTTTTTCTGAGGAATAGTTGGAAGGAGGGTTTAAAAAGGTTGGGGGTAGTTTTCCTCACGCAGGCACGGGAAGGTAACACGGTTGGATGACTCGCTCCCTTAGGAGCCCCGGACAAACAGGCCCGCCGGGTCCCCCGAAGAACCCAGGGAGGCCCT
>QNVD01000105.1 GCA_004347925.1 Hadesarchaea archaeon | reverse complement strand
GCTCCTGTGGAGGACGGAGAGGGGCCTCAGGTTCATCGACCGCACCGCCCGCCGGCACAGGGGGTGGTGGCTGGGGTTCGGGGAGGTGGGGGTGTGGGTGGGGATCCTCCTCATGCTCTTCGTCCTCCTCAACCTCCTCCTGAACGCCTACCTCATCCTCCGCAGGCCCGAGCTCTCCGTGGGGGGGGCCAGCTTCGTGCTCCCGGGCGTCATCCCAGGCCTCACCGTCTACTGGTGGCTGATCTCGGTGGCGGTGGTCCTCCTGGTCCACGAGTTCTCCCACGGCTTCCTGCTCAGGGCCCAGGGCCTCCCCACCAAGTCCATGGGCCTCCTCCTCTTCGTGGCCCTCCCCGGGGCCTTCGTGGAGCCCGACGAGAGGAGGCTCAACGCCTCCCCCCTAAGGAAGCGCCTGCGCGTCTTCGCTGCCGGGCCCTTCTCCAACGTCCTGCTGGGCCTCCTCGTCCTCCTCCTCCTCGTCCTCCTCCTCTCCCCCCGCCCAGGCGTCTACGTCTGGGGGGTGAGGGAGAACGGCCCCTCCGAGAACCTGAAGCTCGGAACCCAGCTCCTCTCCCTCAACGGTCACCCCCTCAGGACCTGGGAGGACTACGCCGAGCTGGTGGAGAACCTGAAGCCGGGGGACAACGTGGTGCTGGAGACGGGGGAGGGGACCTTCCTGCTGACGGCCGACAACGTGGAAAACAGGGGGAGCCTGGGGATATGGCCCGTCTCCCCGGTCTCCCGCTCCTCCCTCCTCCTTCCCCTCTCCGTGCCCGGGCTCATGGTGAACGAGCTGCTGGGCAGGCCCGTCCTTCCCCCCTACGTCCTCCTCCACCCCTACTTCTACCGACCCTCCGTCCCCTGGCCCCTGGTGGACCTCCTCAAGTGGATCTTCGTCCTGAACCTGGGCATAGGGATGTTCAACCTCCTGCCCATGATCCCCCTGGACGGGGGCTACATGTTCAGGGGCCTGCTGGAGCTCAGGATGTCCAGGAGGAGGGCCAGGCAGCTCTCCAACTACTCCTCCCTCTTCCTCCTCCTCATCCTGCTCGTGAACCTCTTCCCCTCCCTCTTCTGAAGTTTTTTAACCGGGAGGAGAAGGTTGAAAGGCGGCGGGCTAGGCGGGGGGCTAGCGGTCCCCTGTAACCGGAAATCCGCTACACGCCGGGCCGAAGCCGGGGGGCGGCGCTGGAACCTCGCACCGCCCGGTTCCGGGCGCGGAAGTCCCGCCCCGCAGGGTCGGCGGCGGAGGGGCCCCGGCCGGAGGGTCGGGGAGAACCTCCCTTGCCTGCTGAATCCCCCAGGGGCGGAAGTCAGCAAGGGTGGGCAGGACGCTCGGCGCTTGCGGAAAGCGGGATGGAGCCTGAGGGGCCGGTCAACGGTGCGCGGGGAAGGCGTCCACCTCCGGCGCGCCCGCCGCCTTTTCACAGGTGGCCGAACTCCCTGAGCAGCCTCTCCCTGAGCCCCGGGAGGTGGAGGTGGTCGAAGAGGGTCCCCCCGCTCCTCTCCAGCTCCATCGCCTCCAGCAGCCCCCTGTACCTGCCCCCGGCTATCCCGCTGGCCAGCACGGCCGCCCCCTCCGCCGCCTCCTTCGCTTTGCCCCTGTGCCCCAGCTTCCTCACCTCCACCTGCAGGGAGAGACCGGAGAAGAACTCCTCCAGCCTCCTTTTGACCTCCCCGAAGAAGCGGGGGATCCTGGAGAACCTCCCGCTCAGGAGCACCTCCTCGGGCCTAACGGAGGGGAGGAGGGAGGCCACATCCTTCACCACCGCCTCCACCATCAGCTCGTACCCCGGCCCTCCACCCTCCACGAACTCCTCCGGCTCCGTCCGGGAGGGCTCCCTCCCCGAGACGTGGGCCGCTCCCCCCAGGAAGAGGTGGGCCTTGGACAGCTCCCCCTCCACGCGGGAGAGGGCGTAGCACAGCTCCGCGTCCACGAAGCCCATCCCCGAGTACCCAGGGAAGCCCGAGGTCCCCGCCATGGCGTCCACGATCTTCCCACCCTTCACGGCCAGGGCGGCGGTGTAGCTGAAGCCCACCTCCACCGCTATAAGGCTCGTCTCCCCGAACCCACGTCCCCTCCTCTCTGCCTGGTCCCGGATGGCCAGGGCGGCGGTGGAGACCTTGTAGACCTTGTCGGAGGTCCCCAGGTCTATCCTGTTGGCCTTGCGGTGCTCGGGAACGGTGGGGAGGTGGATCACCCCCGGGGTGAAGTAGAAGGGGAGGTCGGTGGCCTCCCTCATCAGGAGCATGAGCTTCCTGAGCCCCACGATCTTCAGCCCCCTCCTCTCGTCGGCCGGGGTGAGGAAGGTGGCCAGGGCTATGTCGGCGTCCGTGGCCCTCCTGGCCTCCTTCAGGGGCATCCCGTAGCCCGAGGAGGCCGCGATGGCCTCTATTCCCCCCACCTCCCTCGCCACCTCCCTGAGCCTCTCCACCACCACCCCTGGCTCCCTGCTTATCTCCTCCCGGGGGAGGG
>QNVD01000104.1 GCA_004347925.1 Hadesarchaea archaeon | reverse complement strand
GACTACGGGGTGCTGAGGGGCCTGGACCTGATCGTGCCCTGCCACTGCACGGCCCACAGGAGGAGGATCGCCGAGCTCTTCCCCGAGGCCTACGAGGAGGGCAGGGCAGGTCTGGAGATAATCCTCTGACCGGCAACCCTAAAGGAGGCGTGGGCCACTCTCTCTGTGAGACCGGCCGAGAGGATCACCCTGATCTCCATAGCCCTCACCACCCTTCTGGGGGCGGTGGAGGTGGGCCTCTGGTTCTCCTTCGGCCTCCTGCTCTTCCTGGCGGCGGGGCTGGACGCCCTCTTCGACACCTTCACCTCCCTCTGCGTGCTGTGGGGGCTCCGCCTCTCCAGGAAGCCCGCGGACAGGAACCACCAGTACGGGCACGGGCAGGCCGAGTTCCTGGCCTCCCTCCTGCTGGCGGGAGCCCTGGTGGCGGCCGCCGTCAGGGTCCTCACCCTGGCCCTGAGGGGAGGGACCCCTGGGGAGCCCTCCCCCTGGCTCTTCGCGGTGGCCGGGGTGGCCCTCCTCTCCTTCTCCCTGCTGGGGTACCGGAAGCTGAGGGTGGGAAGGACCTGGCACCACCCCTCCGTGGTGGCTGATGCCTACCACACCCTCACCGACGCCCTCTCCTCCCTCCTGGCCCTGCTGGGCCTGGCCTTCGTGAGGATGGGGGCGCCCTGGATGGACGCGCTGGTGGCCTCCCTGATCTCCCTCCTGATCCTCTGCTGGGGCCTGAGGGTGGGGAAGGAGGCGGTGGACGGGCTGATGGGGTCGGCCCCCCTCTCCTTCTCCTCCAGGGCCAGGAGGGCCTGCCTGGGGGTCTCCGGGGTGAGGGGCTACCACCGGTGCAGGGCCAGGAGGGTGGGCTCCAGGATCCAGGCCGACCTTCACATCCAGGTGGATCCCTCCCTGAGCGTGAGGGAGGCCCACGAGGTGGCCAGCAGGGTGGAGCGCAGGATGAAGCGCGAGATCCCCGAGCTCTCCTCCGTGGTGGTCCACGTGGAGCCCTCCGGCGGGAAGAGGAGGAGGTAAGCTATTTCTTCCCGGCTTTCCCCCTTTCCCCGATGAGGTTCAGCAGGAGGGAGAGGGAGTTCCTGGAGGGGAACGAGGTGGGGAGGCTGGCCACGGTGGGATCCGACGGCCTCCCCCACGTGGTCCCCGTCTGCTACCTCTTCGAGGGAGGGGTTTTCTACGTGGCCACCGACTACGGGACGAGGAAGTACCGGAACGTGAGGGAGAACCCCCGGGCGGCGCTGGTGGTGGACACCTACAGGCCCCACCGGGCCGTGATGGTGCAGGGGGAGGTGGAGGTGCTGGAGAGGGGGGAGGAGTTCAGGAGGATCAGGCAGAGGTTCTACGAGAGGTTCGACTGGGCCAGGAAGGATCCCTGGGAGGAGGGGGAGGCGCCCATCCTGAAGCTCAGGCCCCTCCGGAAGGTGAGCTGGGGGCTCTAGCCTTTCAGCCCCCTGCCGCAGGAGGGGCAGTAGCGGGCCCCCCTCACCCCCACCGGGGAGCCGCAGAAGGGGCAGTATCTCCCCTCCTTCGGGGCCTCCGGCTTCTCCACGGCCCTGGCGATCCTCTTCAGGTAGGGGGCCTCAGCGTACTCCTCCTGGTGCTTGAAGATCAGGTCCTTGACCTCGAGGGGCCCCCTCACCCCGTAGAGGCAGGTGGAGGGCGAGGCCAGGGGGGTCACCTCCCCCGAGACGGGTCCCCCCACCACGATGGGTCCCCCGGCCCTCCAGCCTCCCCCCGCCTGCCATCCCCTCATCCCCAGCCCAAGCCCTGACTTGGTGATGGGGATCACGTTCCCGAAGCCGAGGAGGCGACCCAGGATCCCCTGCTGAACCACCACGTCGGAGAGGTCATCGTACTGGATGTTCCGGGAGGAGATGGTGATGAACCTCCGGTAGAGGAGGATCCTCCTGTTCGTGAGGTAGTAGGTGAAGGCCCTGGAGTAGAAGAGGAGGGCCACGAGCCCCACCGCCCCGGCGGCCAGGAGCAGGGCCCCGAGGGGGAGGTAGAAGCGGCAGAGGATCAGCCCCAGCCCCAGCAGGATCCCCGCCGCCAGGAAGTGGGGGAGGAAGGCCAGCCTCTCCGGCCTCAGGACCCTCAGCACCTTCTCTCCGGGGAGGGGGGAGAAGACCCGGGGGAGCTTGTCCTCCATCTCACCCACCTCCCCTCCCGGGGGTAAAAAGCTGGCTTTTTTCCCTTCCATGCCGAGGGTGGGTGATGGAGCTGGTGATGGGGAGGGGGGTGCTGGAGGCCCTGCTGGAGAGCGCCAGGCAGCTCCACCCCAGGGAGACCCTCCTCCTCCTGAGGGGGAGGAGGAGGGGGGAGAGGGTGGAGGTGACTGAGTTCCTCCTCCCCCCCTTCGCCCAGCGGGGGAGGGGCTTCGTGGGCTTCTCCCCGCACGACCTCCCCCTGGATCCCTCCCTGGTGGGAACCGCCCACTCCCACCCCTCCGGGGACCTCACCCCCTCCCCCACCGACCTC
>QNVD01000103.1 GCA_004347925.1 Hadesarchaea archaeon | reverse complement strand
CCCTCCTCCGCTCCAGGACCTCCGGAAGGCTCATCCTCCGCACCTACGAGCCCGGGGAGGAGGCCCCCGTGCTGCTGGAGAACCCCCCGGGCGTGAGGAACTTCGAGCTCCTCACCGAGACCTACGGCCTACCCAGGTACGACGAGGTGGACCCCACCCCCTACCTGTTCGTGACCTTCCCCCTCTTCTTCGCCATCTGCCTCTCCGACGCCGCCTACGGCCTCCTGCTGGCCCTGCTGATGGCCTCGGGCTTCTGGGTGGCCAGGATCTTCCCCCCCAGGCTGAGAAAGATCGTGCTGCTGGGCTCCCTCCTCACGGTGGTGGTGGGGGCCCTGCTGGGGGGATGGTTCGGGGGGCTCTACGGAAGGGCTCCCCCCCTCTGGGTGGATCCCCTGGAGAACCCCATCCCCATCCTGAAGCTGGCCGTCTTCCTGGGGATCCTGCAGATCCTCTGGGGTCTGGGGGGAGGGGCCTGCCTGAAGGACGCCTTCAGGAGGGAGTGGAAGCGCCTCTTCCTGGTCCACCTTCCCCAGCTGGTGATGGTGGTGGGCTTCTTCGGCCTCTCCTTCTGCGCCCTGGGCCTGGGCCTGCAGGAGTTCGGCCTCTCCTTCAGGTTTCCCAAGGTGAGCCTGGTGGACGCCTTCAGCCCCCTCTCCCCCGCCCCCACCCTCGTCCAGCTCTTCAGGATCCTCTTCTACTCCGGGCTGCTGGCAGGGATGGCGGGAACCGCCCTGACCTCCCCCTCCGCGGCCTCGGGGGTGGGGGGGGCCGTCAACTTCGCCTACGGCATCACCGGGCTGGTGGCCGACGCGGCCTCCTACACCAGGCTCACCGCCCTCTGCATCTCCTCCAGCATCATAGCCTTCGCCATCAACTACATCCTGGGCTGGATCTACTCCAGCCTCTCCCCTCCCCTCCAGGCCGTCTCCCCCGTGCTGGTCATCCTCTTCCTGGCCGTCCTGGTGCTGGTCTTCTTCCTGGGGCACTGCTTCAACCTCTTCGTGCAGAGCCTGGGGGCCTTCATCCACACCATGCGTCTCCACTACGTGGAGTTCTTCTCCAAGTTCTACGAGGGAGGGGGGGAGAAGTTCTCCCCCTTTAAGGTTAAAAGGGTGTTCACCCGAGTAAGGAGGAGGTAGGGCATGGTAGCCGAAGGGGTCTGGGTGGTCCTGGCGGCCTCCCTGGCCATAGCCGTGCCAGGGGTCATGGCCGGTCTCGGGGTGGGAATGACCGGCGTGACCTGCGCGGCCATAGCGGGGGAGGATCCGAAGAAGGCATACAGGGTCTTCGTGTACGAGGTCATGCCCGGGACGCAGGGCTTCTACGGCTTCGTGGCGGGCTTCCTCATCATCCTGGGCACGGGGCTCTCGGCTGGGGCGGCGGTGAAGTCGGGGGTGGTGGGTCTGGCGGTGCTCTGCGCGGCCATCCCCGCCATCCTGCAGGGCTTCACCTCCTATCCCCAGGGGATGGTGGCCTCGGCCAGTGCCACCTCCTTCGCCAAGAGGCCGGAGGTCTTCGCGGCGGGCATGATGTACGTGGTGATGGTGGAGATCTACGCCATCCTGGGACTCCTGGCCACCATCCTCCTCCTGACCTTCATAGGAGCCCTGTGAGGGGGTGGGGGGATGGTGGAGAGGGGGGCCCAGCTCATAGTCCAGGACATCGTGCAGGAGGCCAGGAGGAGGGCGGAGGAGATCCTGGAGAGGGCCAGGAAGGAGGCCTCCTCCCTGCTCCGGGAGGCGGAGGAGGAGGGGAAGAGGAGGGCGGAGGAGCTCCTCGGGAGGGCCAGGGAGGAGGGAAGGCTGCTCTACGAGGAGAGGATGGCCAGGGGTAGGGTGGAGGCGAGGAAGGAGCTCCTGGCCAAGAAGGAGGAGCTGATAGAGGAGGTCTTCAGGAGGGCGGAGGAGAGGCTGAGGAAGCACGTTTCCTCCAGGGAGTACGAGAGGGACCTCCTCAGGATGACGGTGGAGGCCTGCAGGAGGCTGGGCTCGGAGGAGGTGGTGGTGGAGGCCAACGCCGCGGACCTGAAGAGGCTGAGGGAGATGGAGGGGGAGCTCAGGAAGAGGCTGGAGGGGATAAGGGTCTCCCTGGGCAGGCCCGTGGAGGCGCTGGGAGGGGTGAGGGTGAGGTCGGCGGACGGCAGGGTGGAGCTGGACGAGACCCTGGAGAGCAGGATGAGGAGGGAGAGGGAGGCCCTGCGCGTGCTGGTGGCCAGGATCCTCTTCGAAGGATCGGCATGATCCTCCCGCTCCTCGTCTTCCTGCTCATAGGTTTCTTCTTCCTGATGGTGGTCCTGCACGCCAGGAGGGTGGTGGGCTACCTCTACCCCGCCGCGGCGGTGAGCACCTGGGAGGCCAGGCTCCTCCCGGAGTCCAGGTTGCTGGAGCTGGCGGAAGCCAGGGGGGTGGAGGAGGTCCTCTCCTCCCTGGGGGAGGAGTACCCCCTCCCCCCCACCACCGATCCCAGGGAGCTGGAGGTTTCCCTC
>QNVD01000102.1 GCA_004347925.1 Hadesarchaea archaeon | reverse complement strand
CCTCCGCCCCCTTCAGCCTCCTCANCGCCGCCCCCGCCAGCANGGGGACGAGCACGTAGAGGGCCGTTNCCAGGTACCCCCTCATCCTCTCCCTTCCTCCCCCCACCATAAAACCAAGCTTTATTTCCCCCCGGCTGAAGGGGGATGATGGCCGCGAGAAGGCCCTCCATGGACGAGTACTTCCTGGAGCTGGCCAGGGTGGTGGGCCTGCGGTCCACCTGCCTGAGGAGGAAGTTCGGGGCCGTCATCGTGAAGGACGGGGTGGTCCTCAGCTCCGGCTACAACGGGGCGGCCAGGAAGGTCAAGGACTGCCTGGAGGTGGGCCTTTGCCTGAAGGACGCGGTGGGGGCGCCGCACGGGGAGGGGTACGACGTCTGCCCCGCCGTGCACGCCGAGGCCAACGCCATCGTGAACGCCGCCAGGTCGGGGGTGAGCATCCTCGGGGGGACCATGTACCTCTACGGGCAGGACGCGCAGGGCAGGGTGGTGGAGGGCAAGCCCTGCACCTTCTGCCGGAGGCTCCTCATCAACTCGGGGATAGAGAAGATCGTGTTCAAGAGGGAGGACGGCTCGCTGGGATACTACGACGTCAAGGAGTGGGTCAGGGACGAGTCCCTGGACCACCAGAGGAAGATCCAGCAGTACACCGGGAAGGGGTGACTAGAGGTACCTGCTGTCCTCCGGGTAGCGGGAGTAGACGTAGTCCAGGAGCTCCTTAAGCCTCATCCCGCTGAACCTTCTGAGCTCCTCCATCTTCCTCCTCACCTCCTCCGGGAGGCTCTCGAAGAACTCCCTGGCCACCCTCTCCCCCTCCGGGGTAAGGGTGCAGAGCAGGGGCTCCAGCACCTCCCTCTCCACCTTCACCATCCCCGCCCCCTCCAGCTCCATCACCTCGTCGGGTATCTCCTCCGAGTAGGGACCGTGCAGGTGGGGGAGGAAGCGGTAGGGGTGATTCACCCCCAGCTCCCTCTTGAGGAGGAAGAGGAGCTTCTGCAGCCTCACCCCTCCCTCCACCGTACCCCCCAGGGCGTAGAGGAGGGCCAGGAGCCACTTCCCCTTCTCCCCCACCTCCCCCCTCCTCCTGGAGGGACGGGAGATCGCGGAGGCCTCCAGCTTCAGGATGGCGGCCACCCTCCTCCCCTCCGGGGTGAGCTCCAGCACCCTCCTGAAGGGCCACTCCTTGGACTCCTGCTCCCTCACCAGACCCTCCCTGATGAGCTCCTTGAGGCGCATCTCCACCGTGAGGGCGCTCCCTTTCACCTCCGCCTGGAGCTCCCTCACGTGCTTGGGACCCTTCAGGAGGCTGAGGAGGATCTCCGGGGCCTTGCTTCTCCTCAATCTGTACATCCAAAAAGTGTTACATTTGATGTAACGTTTATACTTTACTCCGCCCAGGAGGGTGAGATTTCCTTTGTAATATTCTACAGCGCGTAAGCAACCTTTTAAAAAAACGTTACGCGTTTTAAAAATGATAACGCGGAGGGAGGTTGGTTGGGGGTTCTACTCGAGAGGGAAGCGGTGGCCTTCCCCCCCCTCCAGGGGGAACCCTGGGGGGGATTCCAGGGGCTTTCCCTGCTGGACTACCCGGGAAAGGTGGCCTCGGTGCTCTTCGTGAGGGGGTGCAACTTCAGGTGCCCCTTCTGCTACAACCCCGAGCTGGTGAGGCCCTCCCAGGCGGGGGGCTCCCCCTCCACGGAGGAGATCCTGGGCTACCTCAGGAAGAGGAAGAGGTGGGTGGACGGGGTGGTGCTGACGGGAGGGGAACCCACCCTCCACCCCTCCCTGCCCGAGTTCCTGAGGGAGGTGAAGGGGGAGGGGCTGAGCGTCAAGCTGGACACCAACGGCTCCAACCCCGAGATGCTGAGAAGGCTCCTGGGGGAGGGGCTGGTGGACTACGTGGCCATGGACGTTAAGGCCCCCCTCAGGGAGGACGCCTACAGCAGGGTGGCGGGGGTTCCNGCCCCCCTCGGGGCCATAAGGGAGAGCCTCTCCCTCCTCCTCTCCTCAGGGATCGAGTACGAGCTCAGGACCACGGTNGTCCCCACCCTCCTGGAGGAGAGGGACCTGCTGGAGATCGCGGGAGAGATAAGGGGAGCCAGGAGATACTACCTGCAGCAGTTCAGGTGCACCCCCCACCACCTGGACGAGCGCTTCTCCCGGCTCCCCCCCTATCCCAGGCAGTTCCTGGAGGAGGTGGCGAGAAAGATCTCGGGCTACTTCGGGAGGTGCGCGGTGAGGGGATGAGCGCGATCACGAAGATCAGGAAGAGGGACGGCACCGTCCAGGACTTCACCCCGGAAAGGATAGGGGATGCCATAAGGAAGGCCGCCGAGGCCCAGGGGCTGCTGGACTTCGAGGGGGAGGCGAGGAGGCTGCAGGGGCTGGTGGTGCGCAGGCTGGAGGAGAAGGGGTACGGAGGGGAGAGGCTCCCCGACGTGGAGGTGGTCCAGGACGAGGTGGAGGCGGTGCTGAGGGAGGAGGGGTA
>QNVD01000101.1 GCA_004347925.1 Hadesarchaea archaeon | reverse complement strand
TCCCGAAACAAGTTGAGGATTTGGTACGAGACCTTGGTCTGAAACCCTCAGATCTATTCCCTAACTTTTTGCGGAGTTAAGGTTAATAAAGAAAACCCACCCTCCTCTTGAAGAAAATGCCCGCGAAAGAGACGACCTTTCTCTGGGAGGCCTTCATAAAACTGATGTACGGAATCGTGGCGGTTTTCGTCTTCGCCGTGCTGCTGGCGGCCCTGGGCGAGCTGGCCTTCAGGACAGGGGACATCACCGACAAGGTCGGGGAAACGGGCGCCGCCATCCTGCTGGGGATGACCGCCATCGCCCTGGCCATCCTGGTGGGATCCATCCTGCACTCCGTCCGAGAGGAGTAACTCAAAAAACCCTTTTCTTTTTTTCCCCGCACGCCCAGAGAGTAGGGTTGCCTTGGACCTCACGGTAAGGGGCAAGCTCTTCACCCCTCAGGGGCTGAGGGAAGGCTGTGTCAGGATCGCGGGGGGGTGGATAGAGGAGGTGGGGAGCGAGCTCCCCCCCGAGGGGGAGGTGCTGGACTTCAGGGGAAAGGGAAAGGTGGTCCTGCCAGGCCTCATCGACATGCACGTGCACCTGAGGGACTTCCGCCTCTCCTACAAGGAGGACTTCAGGACGGGGACCAGGGCGGCTGCCAAGGGGGGTTACACGGTGGTGGCGGACATGCCCAACACCCTGCCCCGGGTGAACACCCTCTCCGTGCTCCGGAGGAGGGAGGCGCTGGGGAGGAGGAGGGCGGTGGTGGACTTCGGGCTGTACTTCGGAGTGCCCGAGAGGGGGGAGGAGCTGAGGAAGGAGATAGGGAAGAGGTGCCTTGGCATCAAGGTTTACCTGCCCGAGGAGATGGGAAAGGAGACCCTCGGGGAAGCCCTCTGCTTCGCGGCCAGGGAAAGGCTGCTGGTGGTGGTCCACGCCGAGGATCCCTCCCTCTTCCGTAACGGGAGGAGGCCGCCCCAGGCCGAAGCGGCGGGGATAAGGAGGATGGCGGAGTGGTCCCTGAGAGGGGGATTCAGGCTCCACATCACCCACCTCTCCTCCTCGGCCGGGCTGGAGGAGCTGGTGAGGTGGAAGAGAAAGCTGGTGCTCTCGGCCGACACCTGCCCCCACTACCTCCTCCTCACCTCCAGGCACGAAAGGAAACCGCTGGCGAGGGTCTTTCCCCCCCTGCGCGGTCCGGGGGATCGAACGGCCCTCCTGAGGGGAATAAGGGAGGGAGAGATAGAGGCCGTCACCTCTGACCACGCCCCCCATTCGCTGGAGGAGAAGAGGGAGCCCGACGGACCCGGTGGCTTCCCCGGCTTGGAAACCGAGCTACCCCTCCTCCTCACCCTGGTCAGAAAAGGCAGGCTCGGGCTCGCGGATGTGGTGAGGGCCTGCAGCCTCAACCCCGCCCTCCTGCTGGGTCTTCCGGCGGGAAGGATAGAGAGGGGATGCATCGGGAACCTGACGGTGGTGGACCTGGAGAAGAGCTTCAGGATAGATCCCTCCGAATTCGAGAGCAAGGCCAAATACAGCCCCTTCGAGGGTATGAGGGTGACGGGGGCGGCTTCCTGCACCATCGTGAGGGGCAGGCCGGTATTTTTAGAGGGGAGGGTGGAAGGTGGAAGGGGGGTGAATGTCAAGTCTTACGGTGAGGCTCGGTAAGCTACGCCTGAAGAACCCCACCCTCCTCGCCTCGGGCATTCTCTGCCAGGGATCCCTGCTCCGAAGGGCCCTGGAGGAGGGAGCGGGAGGGGTGGTGACCAAGAGCCTCACCCTGGAGAGGAGGGAAGGCTATCCCACCCCCGTGGTGGTGGGGGTAAGGGGGGGGCTGGTGAATGCGGTGGGTCTGGCCAACCAGGGGGCGGAGGAGTACCTGAAGCGAGAACTCCCCCTGGCCAAGAAGGGGGGAGGCCCGGTCATCGTGAGCGTGGCGGGAGGGGAAACGGGAGAGTTCGTCAGGCTGGCCTCCATGGCCGAGGAGGCTGGGGCCGACGCCGTGGAACTCAACCTTTCATGCCCCCATGTAAGGGGGCATGGCCTGGAGATAGGAAAAAATCCCAAGCTGGTGCGCCGGATCGTTGGGGAAACCAAGGGAATCCTGAGCATCCCCCTCTACGCGAAGATGGGATACTCGGACAGGCTGCTGGCCTCCTCCCTCTCGGCCGAGGAGGGGGGGGCGGACGGAGTGGTGGCCATCAACACCCTGCCGGCCATGGCCGTGGATGTCTACACCAGAAGGTTCATCCTCTCCCACGGGATGGGCGGGCTTTCCGGACCGGCCCTTCACCCCGTGGCCCTGCGCTGCGTGTACGAACTGCACCGGGTGCTCTCCGTGCCCGTGATAGGGTGCGGGGGGGTGGAGGACTGGAAAACCGCCGCTGAGTTCATCCTGGCCGGCGCCAAGGCGGTGCAGGTGGGCTCGGCGGTGGCCACGAGGGGGCTGGGGGTCTTCTCGGAGATCTGCAGGGGGCTCTCGAATTATTTAAAAAGGGAGGGAATCGAGAGCATAGATAACTTGGTGGGAAGGCTGGAAGGAT
>QNVD01000100.1 GCA_004347925.1 Hadesarchaea archaeon | reverse complement strand
CAGGAGGGCCTGGGAGATAGCGGAGGAGATGGCGGCCAGGGAGGAGGAGATGAGGGTGAGGGTGAGGAGGCTGGGGAACGGGGCCAGGGTGATCGATGCGGGGGTGGAGGTGCCGGGGAGCGTGGAGGCGGGGATAGCCTTCTCCAGGATCTGCATGGGGGGCCTGGGGGAGGTGGAGGTGGAGATGGGGAGGTTTCCCAGGGTGCTGGTTAGGACGGACCATCCCGTGATCTCCTGCATGGCTTCCCAGTACGCGGGGTGGGCGGTGAAGGTGGAGAAGTACTTCGCCATGGGCTCGGGGCCGGCCAGGGCGCTGGCCAGGGTGGAGAAGCTCTTCGGGGAGCTGGGCTACGAGGACGGGAGCGAGGTGGCGGTGCTGGCCCTCGAGACCAGGAAGCTCCCGGACGAGAGGGTGGCGGAGTTCGTGGCGGGGAAGTGCGGGGTGAAGCCCGAGAACCTAACGCTGGTGGTGGCCCCCACGGCCAGCCTGGTGGGGAGCATCCAGATCTCCGCCAGGGTGGTGGAGACGGGGGTGCACAAGCTCCACGAGGTGGGCTTCCCCCTCCGGAAGATCGTGAGCGGGGTGGGAACGGCACCCATCGCCCCCGTGGCCAGGAACGACCTGGAGGCCATGGGGAAGACCAACGACTGCGTGCTCTACGGGGGAAGGACGGTCTACTTCGTGGAGGCGGAGGACGAGGAGGTGGAGAGGATCATCGCGGAGGTACCCTCCAGCTCCTCCAGGGACTACGGCTCCCCCTTCCTGGAGCTCTTCGAGCGGTACCAGAGGGACTTCTTCAAGATAGATCCCAAGCTTTTCTCGCCGGCCGAGATCACCATCAACAACCTGAGGACGGGGAGGGTGTTCCACGCCGGCGGGGTCAACGAGGAAGTGCTTGAGAGGTCCCTCGGGATCAGGCCCTGAGCCCTCCCGGGGATCCCCGTGAGGCTGGGGATCTTCACCTCCGGCAGGCGTGACTGGAACGTGGAGAGGCTGAGGGAGGAGGCCTTGAGGAGGGGGTGGGAGTGCCACGAGTTCCCCCTCCAGGGCGTGGTGGCCAGGCTGGGGGAGAGGCCCAGGGTCACCTGCCTAGGAAGGGACCTGGAGGAGTTCGACCTTCTTCTGGTGAGGTGGGTGCCCAAGGGCTCGGCGGAGCAGCTGGTCTTCAGGATGGACGTGCTCCACAGGCTGGAGAACCTGGGGATCAGGGTGGTGAACCCCCCCTCCTCCATAGAGAGGTGCGCCGACAAGTTCTACACCAACTCCCTCCTGGAGGATGCGGGCCTCCCCGTTCCCCCCACGGTGGTGACGGAGAGGAGGGAGGAGGCCAGGAGGGCCTTCGAGGGTTACGGGGAGGTGGTGGTGAAGCCCCTCTTCGGCTCCCTGGGGGCGGGGATGCTCAGGGTGAAGGAAGGGGACCTGGCCTACCGCCTCTTCTCCGTGCTGGAGTACGGGAGGCATGTTTACTACGTCCAGAAGTTCATACCCCACGGCAACTGGGACCTCAGGATCCTGGTGATAGGGGAGAGGACGCTGGGGATGAGGAGGGTGGGAAGGGACTGGAAGACCAACGTCTCGGCCGGGGCCCTCCCCGAGCCCTGGGAGCCCGACGAGGAGAGCCGGGAGATGGCCCTCAGGGCGGCCGAGGTGGTGGGCTGCGAGTACGCGGGGGTGGACCTGCTGGTGGGGGAGGACGGGAGGAAGTACGTGGTGGAGGTGAACGCCATCCCGGGCTGGAAGGGGATGCAGTCGGTGAGGAGGGAGAACGTGGCCTCCCTCCTCCTGGATCACCTGGAGGGTAAGGGGTGAGGGCGAGGGAGTACCTCAGGAGGCTGGAGGAGAGGAGGAGAGGGGATCCGGGCTACCGCTCCGGCAGGGTCTTCTCCTCCATGTGCACCCTCCCCAGGAGGGAACTGGTGAGGGCCTACGTGAAGTTCCTGGACACCAACGCCCTGGACCCGAGGGTCTTCCCCAGCGTGAGGGAGCTGGAGGAGGAGGTGGTGGAGGAGGCCGGGAGGTGGTTCTCCTGTCCCGGGGCGGCGGGCTACGTCACCTCGGGGGGAACGGAGGGTAACCTCATGGCCCTCTGGGTGGCCAGGGAGGTGACGGGGAGGAAGAAGGTGGTGGCCCCCCTCTCCGTGCACTACTCCGTGAAGAAGGCATGCTCCCTGCTGGGCATGAGGCTCGTCCTCACGGGGCTGGGGGAGGACTACCGGGCCGATCCCGAGGAGCTGGGAAGAAGGGTGGACGGGGAGACGGCCGCGGTGGTGGCGACGGTGGGCACGGCCTCCCTCGGCCTGGTGGATCCGGTGGAGGAGATGGCGGAGGTGGCGGAGGAGAGAGGATCCTTCCTGCACGTGGACGCCTCCCTGGGGGGCTTCCTCCTCCCCTTTCTCCCGGGCAGGAGGAGGTGGGACTTCGAGGTGGAGGGAGTCTCCTCCCTAACCGCGGACCTCCACAAGCTGGGGGGAGCCCCCATCCCGTCGGGGCTGGTCCTCTTCAGGAGGAGGGAGTGGCTGGAGAGGGGGG
>QNVD01000010.1 GCA_004347925.1 Hadesarchaea archaeon | reverse complement strand
GTGTGTATTCCCGACTCGTGGGAGAAGGCGTTGTCCCCCACGATGGCCTTGTTGGGGGGAACGGGAACCCCGGTGAGCCTCTCCACCAGCTCTGAGGTTTCCACCAGCAGCTTGGTCCTGATCCTGGGCTTTATCCCGTAGAAGGCCCGCAGGGCCATCACCACCTCCTCCAGGGAGGCGTTCCCCGCCCTCTCCCCCAGCCCGTTCACCGTGACGTGTACCTGCTCCGCCCCCGCTTCCACGGCCGCCAGGGAGTTGGAGACGGCCAGGCCGAAGTCGTCGTGGCAGTGCACGCTGAGGGGCACCTTTATCTCCTGCTTGAGGGAGGAGATGAGCCGGTACATGGCCCTGGGGGTGATGACCCCCACCGTGTCCGGCACGTTTATCCTGTCCGCCCCAGCCTTGGTCACCTCCCGGTAGACCTCTTTGAGGAAATCCAGCTCCGTCCTGGTGGCGTCCTCCGCCGAGAACTCCACCAGCACCCCCTTCCCCTTGGCGTACCTCACGTGCTCCACCGCCCTCTTCAGCACCTCCTTCCTCGTCATCTTGAGCTTGTACTTCAGGTGGATGTCCGAGGTGGCTATGAAGAGGTGGACGGACTCCACCCCGCACTCCACCGCCAGATCCACGTCCTCCTTGGAGCACCTGGCCAGGGCGCAGACCTCGGAGTTCAGGCGGCTCTCCGCGATGGTCTTGACCGCCCGGTACTCCCCCTCGGAGACCACCGGGAAGCCGGCCTCGATGACATCCACCCCCAGCTTGTCCAGCTGGCGGGCTATGCGCACCTTCTGCTCCGGGGTGAGTGAGACACCGGGGGTCTGCTCCCCGTCCCTTAGGGTGGTGTCGAAGATCCTCACCTGGCGGGGGAGCTTCACGTCCCGGAGGATCTCCCTATTCAAGCCGCTCACCAGAATGGGTTGCATCGTTCCTCCCTCGGCTTCATATATATTAAGGTTGCAACTTTTAGGATGAAACCGCGGATCAAGGTCCTAGACACCACCCTGAGGGACGGGGAGCAGATGCCGGGTCTGGCCCTCTCCCCGGAGCAGAAGCTGGAGATAGCCGTGGCCCTCGACGAGCTGGGGGTGGACATCATAGAGGCGGGTTCGGCCATAGTCTCCGAGGGAGAGAGGGAGGCCCTGAAGAGGATAGTCAGGCAGGGGCTGAAGGCGGAGATATGTAGCTTCAGCAGGGGGGTGAAGGAGGACATAGAGGCGGCCCTGAGCTGCGAGGTGGACAGCGTTCACCTGGTCCTCCCCACTTCCGACATCCACCTCAGGTACAAGCTCAGGAAGTCGCGCTCCCAGCTGAAGGAGATGGCCAGGGAGGCCTGCAGGTACGCCCTGGACCACGGCCTGACGGTGGAGCTCTCGGCCGAGGACGGCACCAGAACGGACCCCCAGTTCCTGAAGGAGTTCTTCTCGGTGGGGAAGGAGGAGGGGGTCCAGCGCCTCTGCGTGTGCGATACGGTGGGGGTGATGACCCCGGACAGAATCCAGCAGCTCTTCTCGGATCTGGCGGGAAGCTTCGACCTGCCCCTCTCGGTTCACTGTCACGATGACTTCGGGATGGCCACCGCCAACACGGTGAGTGCGGTGAGGGGAGGGGCGAGGGAGGTGCACGTCACGGTGAACGGGCTGGGAGAGAGGGCGGGGAACGCCTCCCTGGAGGAGGTGGTGATGGCCCTCCACTACTTCCACGGCTTCAGGACGGGCATCAGGTTCAGAAAGCTCTACCAGACCTCCCGCCTGGTGGAGAGGCTCACCGGGGTTCCCGTTCCCCCCAACAAGGCCATCGTGGGGGACAACGCCTTCTCCCACGAGTCGGGAATACACACCCACGGGGTGCTGAGGTTCCCGGGAACCTACGAGCCCCTCTCCCCCGAGCTGGTGGGGCACCACCGCAGGCTGGTGCTGGGAAAGCACGCCGGTAGCAAGTCCGTGGAGAAGGAGCTGAGGGAGATGGGGCTAAGGCCCACCAGGGATCAGCTCAGGGAGATAACCAAGCAGCTGAAGGCTCTGGCCGACAAGGGGAAGAGGATCACGGACGCCGACATTCGGGCCATAGCGGAGCACGTGGTGGGGAAGCTCCCGGCGGAGAAGAAGGTGGTGGAGATCAAGGAGATCATCGTGAACACCGGGAACACCATCACCCCCACCGCCTCCGTCAGGCTCCTGGTGAGGGGAAAGGAGAGGGTGGGCTCCAGCGTGGGGGTGGGGCCCGTGGACGCGGCCATCAACGCCATCAGGAACTCTCTCTCCGAGGTGCACGGCCTGAAGCTCAAGGAGTATCACCTGGACGCCATCACGGGGGGAAGCGATGCGCTGGCGGAGGTCACCGTAAAGCTGGAGGACGAGAGGGGGAACCTCTACATCTCCAAGGGGGTAAAGGAGGACGTGGTGCTGGCCAGCGTGGAGGCCATGGTGAACGGCATCAACAAGTACTTCCTCAGGAAGGGGTGAGCTAGAGGGGCCTGCTGGCCCCCGGAAGCTCCACGCCGGTGTGCTCGAAGAAGAGGATGCAGAAGCTGGCCCAGATCGCCAGGATCCCGCAAACCAGCCCGAAGTAGCCCGCCGCCCTCAGAAGGATCTCTGTGCCCCGCAGGGCGTGGGCCGCCAGCAGGAAGAAGGTCATCCACAGGGTACCGAAGATCCAGACCAGGTTCCAGCTGTGCTTGAAGGTGAGGATCCACATGAGGAAGGTGAAGATCCCCCACATGATCATGAAGGAGGCCGTGGCCCTGGCGGAGGCGGCCGGAGCCAGCCCGATGGGCTCCGAGTTCAGGACCCAGTAGAAGGCCAGGGACTCCCAGAAGGAGCCGTAGGCGGAGAAGGCGGTGGCCGCAAACGTGTCCCCCCTCTTGAAGGCTATCCCACCCGCTATCAGCTGAACGATGCCTCCGAAGAAGAGGGCCATGGTGAGCACGAAGCTCTTCTCCAGGGTGGCGTCCACTATGTTGAGGTTGATCAGGCTGAGGAGCACGGTGGTCATTCCGAAGGCCATGAGACCCAGGGGCGCGGGGTTGGCCGGCTGGTCCTGCTGAGGCATCATGTCCCTTTCCGTTACCCCATAAAAAGGCTTCCGCGACTACTTTTTCTCCTTCTCCTCGGGCCCCTGCTCCTTCTTCTCCTTTATGGGGATCTTCTCCCCGGTCTCCGGCTTCTCCTGCCTCCTGAAGATCACCTCCAGGACCCCGTTCTCGAAGGTGGCATCGGCCGACTTCGGATCCACCTTGTAGGGCAGCACCACCTCCTTGTGGTACTTCCACTCCCCCCTCTCGGCCGAAATCACCAGCTTGTCCTCCTCCACCCTCAGATCTATGTCCGACCGGCTCACCCCGGGAAGCTCCGCCACCACGCGGATGTGCTTGGGTCCCGGGATGCACTCCACCAGCGGCTCCCTCTTCATTTCCAGAGCCGGCGCGCCCTCCAAGGGAACCCTGTTGCCGAAAACCCTGACCGAGGGTTTTCCGTCCGGCCCCACCGTTATCGAGTAACCCCTCACCACGGGCCCGTAGGTTCTGACGACGCTTCCATCGGGGAGCTTGTACTCCCTGAGGAGCTCCTTGGGAAGTTCCTTGGGGAGCTGGGAGAGGAAACGCTCTATCTCCCTGTCCATCTCCCTGAAGAACCTCTCGAACTCCCTATCCATCTCCCTGAAGAGCCAGTCCCTCCTCCTGAACCAGTTCTCCCAGAAGTCCCACATCTTTTTTGTTTGGAGAGGGCGATAAAAAGCTTTATCCCCGAAAGGCTAGAGGAAATCGCCGATGATGTCACGGTAAGCCTGAGCCCAGCGATGATTTGAATGATGGGCGGACTGAGGCAAAAAAGAATAAAAACCATCCCGGGCCTCAGCCCAGGATGGTCTCCATCAGCTCCTTCTCCGCCTCGTCCACCGTGGGTATCCCGGTCACCCTAGAGGCCCTCTCCGTGAGAGCCACCAGGTCGTCCCTTCCCAGCAGGTCGAGCCTCCACTTGCGGGCCCCGGCCATCAGCTGCTGCAGGCCCACCCCTATCCTCTCGGCCTGGTAGGTGTAGAGGCCAAGGGCCCCCGGCGGTATCTTCTGGAACCTCTCCCCGTACCTCTGCTTCAGCTCCGGAACACAGATGAAGAACTTGGAGGGATCCCCTCCGTACTGCTCGGCAAACTTGGTGGGAAGCTTGCCCTTCTCCGCCAGCTCCGCGAAGTAGGAGGCCTTCATCACCGCCGTCAGGGGGGCGCGGGCCATGGTTATGGCCTTGACCACCGGGCCGTCGCCGAAGTTGCTGAGGGCTATGGCCTTGAAGATCTGCGTCTCGTTTATGAAGCCTCCCGCCATGCTGATGTCTGGCACGTACCTGCCTTTCTTCTTCAGCAGCTGAACGCACTTCAGCACCTGCGCCTCCAGGTAGACCGTGGGGGTGCTCATCTCGTTCATCATGGGCACGGGGCTCATTCCCGTGCCTCCCCCCGCCCCGTCAAAGGTCACGTAGTCCACCTCCGCCTCCGAAGCCACCTTCATGGTCCAGGCCACGTCCGCCGGCCGGTAGGCTCCCGTCTTCAGGCTCACCTTCTTGGCCCCCTGCTCCCTGAGCCACTCCACATCCTCCACGAACCCTCTCTCCGTGGGCATTCCCACCCTGCTGTGGCGCTCGAAGGTCTTGAAGTAGCCCTGCCTGAAGGCCTCCTGCACCTCCGGATCCTCGGGGTCCGGAATCACCACGTAACCCCTCCTCCGGAGGGTGAGGGCCTTCTCCAGGCTGTCCAGCCTCACCTCTCCTCCTATGGCCTTGGCACCCTGCCCCCACTTCCTCTCTATCACGTCCACCTCCAGCTTGGAGATGGCGTAAACATCCACCCCGAATCTCTGGTCCTCCACGTTGGTCTGAACGGCCACCCCTCCGTACTTCCCATCCCAGAACTCCCTGAACTTCTTCACCCTGTACTCCATGTCGGGGGAGGAAACCACCTTCCCCTGGGTGAAGGTGGCCTCCGGATCCATGCCGCAGACGTTCTCCCCTATCACCAGGATGACCCCCGCCAAGGCCGAGCCCACCGCCAGGCCGTCCCAGTTGTTCTTGGCCACCGCGGTGGAGCCGAAGGCCCCGTTCACCAAAGGCACGCGCAGGGGTATCCCTCCCAGCTTGGTGGAGATGTCCACGTTGGGGAAAACCGCCTTGTCGGGATCCGCCTCTATTCCCTCCGCACCCCTGAGCCTGGCCAGGATGTTGAAGTGGGACCAGTCGAGCCCGTAGTCCTTGAGGGAAGCCGCCGTGCTCCTCCCGAAGTACTCCGGCATCGGATAGAGGACCTCTCTCCCCCTGAAGGCGGAGAGGCCTATCTCGCAAAGCACCGGGCATTCCCTGATACAGATGGGACACATTCCGCTGGTTGGACTCACATCCCTGACCCTGGAAGTGGTACCCGTGGTGGACTGGGCGTTGAGATACGCCGAGTTCCTCTGTACCCTTTCGGTCATCTGCCCTCTCCAAGGACCCCGTGGTTTAAAATTTTTTTGTGAGGAGTATGAAAAAGTGTGAAATCATTATCAGTTTGGGTGCTTATTTCTTCTTATATCGGGACAAAAGTGGGTTGATTGGATGAAACACGACATGATTTTGGTCTTGGATTTCGGCGGGCAGTACTCTCACCTCATAACGAGAAGAATCAGGGAAGAGAACGTTTACGCCGAACTCACGGGTCCCGAAACAGGACTCGAGGGGATAACCTCCCTCACCGGAGAGTTTTCCGTGAAAGGTATTATCCTCTCTGGAGGACCATCCAGCATCTACGAAAGAGATGCGCCAAAATGCGACGAAAGAATCTTCGAAGTTGGAATACCGGTGCTGGGGATATGTTACGGGCACCAACTCATTGCCCACACTTTTGGGGGAACTGTGGAGAGAGCTCGAAAAACGGAATACGGCGTGACAGAGGTGACAGTAGACAAACGAAGGGGGATATTAAAAAACCACGGAAAAACCGAAAAGGTGTGGGCGAGCCACGGCGACACCGTGTTGAGCCTTCCGGAAGACTTTGAGGTTCTCGCCCACACGAAGAATTGTCCCATCGCGGCCTTCCAACACAAGAAGAAACCCATTTACGGGGTTCAGTGGCACCCTGAGGTCGTGCACACCCCCAGGGGACAGCAACTGTTGAGGAATTTCATTTTCGATATATGCGGTTGCAAGGCAACATGGACTCCCGAGAACTTCATCGAAAAAAGCGTGACGGAGATGAGGAGGGAAGTGGGCGACGGAAGGTGCATAATAGCCCTCAGCGGTGGAGTGGACTCCAGCACCGCTGCGGTGCTCGCCTCCAGAGCCGTGGGGAAAAATCTGACTGCGGTATTCATTGATCACGGCTTCATGAGGGAAGGGGAACCGGAGGAGATCAGGAAGATGTTCTCAAAATTCAACTTGAATCTGATATGCTTGGACGAGCGAAAGAAATTCCTTCGCAGACTCAGGGGCGTGACCGACCCCGAGCTGAAGAGGAAGATAATAGGGGAGGAATTCATACGGGCATTTGAGCGAGTAGCCGCAAAAATCAATGCTGATTATCTCATCCAAGGAACGATCTATCCCGACAGGATAGAATCCGGATTCAGGAAACACTCGGAGAAAATAAAGACCCATCATAATGTCGGCGGTCTCCCAACGAGGATCAAGTTCAAGGGGATAATAGAACCGTTGAGGGATCTCTATAAGGATGAGGTGCGCAGAATTGCTATAACTCTGGGCTTGCCTGAAAGGGTTGTGAGGAGGCAACCGTTTCCTGGGCCCGGCCTCGCGATAAGGGTAACCGGAGAAGTCACGGAGAAAAAACTTGAAATACTCAAGAAAGCGGACAAGATAGTGAGGGAAGAAATAGAGAAGTGCGGTCTGGAGAAGCGGTTATGGCAGTATTTCGCCGTATTGTTAGACACCAGATCCACAGGGGTGAAGGGAGACTCCAGGGTGTATGGATACACGGTGGTCATACGTGCGGTGGAAAGCACGGACGGGATGACCGCTAACTACGCCAAACTGCCTCATGAACTCATCGAAAAGATCTCCACGAGAATAACAAACGAGGTGCATGAGGTCAATCGGGTTGTCTTTGATGTGACTCATAAACCTCCGGCAACCATAGAGTGGGAGTAACATGGGGGTGAAGCTTATCAGGATTAGCCCTGACGGAAACTGGGGCATGCTCCCCCTCCCCACCCTGAAGGATCCCCCCGGGACCTGCCGCCGGATCCTCTCCTTCATAAGGGAGGAGGTGAAGGGGGCCGGGGCGAAGGGGGTGGTGCTGGGGCTGAGCGGGGGCCTCGACTCCTCCGTCTGCGCTTACCTCTGCGCCAGGGCCCTGGGGCCCGAGAGGGTCCTCGGCCTCCTCATGCCGGATGAGGTCACCCCTCCCGAGGACCTCCGGGACGCCAGGCTCGTGGCGAGGGAGCTGGGCATCCCCCACCGGCTCCTCCCCCTCTCCCCCCTCTGCCGCAGGATCTTCCCCCTCCTGAGAGGGGACCGGAAGGCCAAGGGGAACGTGAAGGCCCGCCTCCGCATGGTGCTCCTCTACTACGCCGCCAACTCCCGTAACCTGCTGGTGGTGGGCACGGGGGACAGGAGCGAGCTCCTCATGGGGTACTTCACCAAGTACGGGGACGGGGGGGCCGACCTGCTGCCCCTGGGGGGCCTCTTCAAGACCCAGGTAAGGGAGCTGGCCCGCTACCTGGGGGTTCCGGAGCCCATCATCCTCAAACCCAGCAGCCCCGCCCTCTGGCCTGGGCAGACCGCGGAAAAGGAGCTGGGAATCAGCTACGAGCTGCTGGACTCCATCCTGCACCTGAAGCTGGACCTGGGGAAGGACCCGCGGTCCATCGGGAAGGAGCTGGGGGTGCCGGGGAAGCTGGTCCGGCGGGTCCTGGAAAGGATGGAGAGGACGGAGCACAAGAGAAGGCCCCCTCCCTCCCCTAGCCCACCCTGAGCCTCAGCTTCGCCAGGTCCTCCTTTATCTCCACCCTGTGCCCCATTCCCTCCAGCGTGTCCAGGAGGAGCTCCTTCACGAACCTCTTGCTGGAGTCCACGTTGAGGACCAGGGTGAACTCCCTCTCCGACATCTTGCTCAGCCTGAAGAAGTTGCAGGCCTCTATCCTCCGCAGGTACTCCTCCGGGGAGAGGGAGGAAAGCTGCTCGGCGTGGGCCTTAGCCACCTTCCGGCACTCCTCGTAGAACTTCTCCCTCTCCCCGCTCCTCTCCACGTACTTTAGGAAGAGCATCCAGTGGTCCACGTCCAGGATCACGTGCTCACCACCCTGAAGGAGATCCAGCCATGTGCTGATCCTGGCGGAATCCTTCAGCAGATTCCCATAGCTGGAGAAGAACTTGAGGGCGAACCTCACCAGGGCGCTCTGGGTCATTCCGCTCTCCTGGCTCAGCCTCCTCAGTATCTCCTCGCTCTCCTTGTCCAGGGCCACGGTAACGCGGATGGTGGTAGGCAAGCTCTCACCTTATGTACCAGGGCTCTTCCTTTTCCTCGGGAGCCTCCAGCGCCTCCCTGCGCTCGAATTCCTTCTTCAGCTTGTCGACCATCTTCTCCACCTCTTTGGCCCTCTCCTCCAGCACGCTGAGGTCTATCCTTATTCCCAGCATCTCCCCCAGCACCTCCAGAACGGACTGCGTGGAGCGGGGATCCACGAAGGCCCCGTGGGTCTCCCCCAGCAGGCAGGTCCCCTTCATCCCCCTCACCTTTCCCAGGCCCAGCAGGAGCCCGCTGGCGCCCAGGATGGGCCCCACCTCCCTCTCCCCAGGAATGTGGTAGCCCTTTCCCTCCTCCAGCAGCTCCCGGTCGGTGGCTATGGCCATCACCCTGGGCTTTCCCTCCACCTGCCTGCCCGTGGGGTATCCGCCCAGGGCGAAGATCCTCTTCACCCCCAGCCTCTCCGCCACCTCCAGGATCTTCTCCACCATCTCGTAGTACCCCTCCGGGGAGGTCACCTGCCCGTCCCCCGAGACGATGATGAGGTCCTTGCCGTTCGCCCTGGCCAGGTAGAAGGAGGCCCTGGGCAGCCTGAGGGCTCCGTCCTTCTCCACGATGACGTGGTGCAGGAAGTGGGGGGAGTAGAGGTCGGCGAACCTCTCGGCCCCCAGCTCCCCCACCAGGTGCTCGGAGGCCAGCTTCCCCACGTGCCCCGCACCCCCCAATCCCTCTATCAGCACCGGATTCCTAACCCGGGGGACCTTCAGGAACCTTACTTCCGTCTCCACCTCCCTCCACCTCCTTCTTCAGCATCCTCCTGTACTTCCCGTACGGATCCAGGGGGGAGAACCTGGGGGGATGGGGGGAGGAGGTCTCCCCCCCGCAGGAGGGGCACCTCTCCCTCAGGGTGTAGATACCGCAGCTCCTGCACCTCCTCAGCCTCACGGCCTTCCTCTCAGCGCCCACCCTTTCCCGCGTGAAACTCCCCCTTTCCACCCTCTGCCCTGAGCGAATTTATAGCCACCTCCGCCACCCTCCTCAGCACCGCCTCCGCCTCCTTGTAGGAGGAGGCCAGGACCTCCACCCTGTACCTGGGGGAGCCCACGTAGTATATCTCCACCCTGACGCCGTCCCTGGAGACCTCCTCCTTGGCCTTCAGCATGGCCCTCCTGATCCTCTCCACCCCGTCGGGGGCCGTCGAGGACAGCTCCAGGTACCCCACCACCTTGAAGAGGGGGGCCTCCACCAGGGAGGAGGAGACCTGCACGAGCGCGTTCACCCACCTCTTCCCCAGACCCAGCTCCTCCAGCACCTTCGCCCCCTCCTTCGCCACCCTCTCCAGACCGGTGTACATGTCCCCGAACTTCTCCTGCAGCTTGAACCCCACCTCCTGGTAGGCCTCGTCCAGGGACTTCCGGAGCTTTTTGGCGGCCAGAGCCAGCAGCTTTTCGGCCCTCTCCTCCCTCCTGAACTGCTCCCTCTTCCAAGCCTTCTCGCTCTCCTTCACCCTTCTCATGGAGAGGTCCACGTGGCCCCTCTTCTCGTCCACCCTCATGACCCTGCAGACCACCGTCTGGCCCTCCCTGATGTGCTCCCGGATGTTCTTGATCCACCCGGAGGCCACCTCTGAGAGGTGAACCAGCCCCACCTTGCCCCCGTACTCCTCCAGCCTCACGAAAGCCCCCTCGGGAAAAACCTCGGTGATGGTGCCTATCACCAGCTCCTCCGGGGAGGGAAACTCATTTCTGCGCCTCACCACCCTCTCCACCCTCCCTCTTCCTCGCCCCCAGGATCCTGGCCTTTCCCCCCGTGGGGACGGCGAGGGTCTTCCCGCAGACCGCGCACCTGACGCGCACCGTGGAGTGGCTGTAAACCTTCTGCTCGTTTCCGCAGCCGTCGCAGACCACCTTCAGAAACTCCCCGGGCAAACCCTCACCCCGTTATCTCTATCTTCTTCGCCCTGAAGCCCTTCCTGGGGTGGGCCTTCCCGCACTCCTCGCACCTCAGGAGGAGGGCCACCTTCTTGGTGGTCTTCGCGAACCTCTTCTGCTCGGACCTGGGCTGTCCCCCGTACCCCCTCATCACCCTGGCGAACTGCCTCTGTCCCCAGCTCAGCGATCGGGGGGCCTTCTTCTTCACCTGGCTCACGGTGTGCTCCGTGTGTTTCCTGCAGCGGGGGCAGTAGGTGCGGATCTTCTTGGGTACCTTCATCCTACTCCCTACCACCCAAGCCAAAAAAACGTTTGGGATGGAGCTTTTTGGCCAGCCTGTGAGTCACCAGCAGCTCGGCCGTCTTCCTGGGGAGGGAGACTATCTCCCCCTCCTCGAAGGGGCCGTAGTACCTCAGATCCTCCCCCACTATCCTGGGGATCTTCCCCAGCACCAGCAGAAGCTCGTGCCTGGGCTCCGGGGGAGGGACCCTCTCCTCCCTCGCCTCCAGGAGCTCTCCCCTGGCCTCCTCCAGCACCTCCCTCAGCCTGGAGAAGAACCGGGACTCCTCCTCGTCCTGGGAGGGGGGGACCTCCCCCCTCAGGGAAAGGATGGCCGCCTTGAGGGCCCGGAGGGTGAAGAGCTCCCCCAGCAGCCTGGCGGCCTCCCTGAGCTCCTCCTCCACCAGCTCCCTCCTCAGCCCCTCGCTCCCCCCCAGCTCCGCCCTCAGGCGGGAGAGGTAGGCCCGGACCCTGGAGTAGAACTGGGGGGGCAGGGGGGAGAGGGTGCCGGAGGTCCTCTCCTCCAGCCAAATCCTCTCGAGCTCCTCCCAGTCCTTCATCCCCTCCCCTCCAGAGCGAACCTGGGAACGGCCTGATCCAGGGAGAAGTTCTCTATGTCCCTGATGTAAACGCACTTCATGCTCACGCCGGAGTGGAGGGTGGAGGGGAGCCTGAGGATCCTCTTCACGTCCACCGTGACCTTGCCGTCCACCCAGGTCGAGTTAAGCTTGGCCAGGAACTCCAGCAGCCTCTCCTCCTTACCCACCAGCCCCCTTATCTCCTCCCTCCTGCCCCGGCGGAGGGCCTCCACCACCTCCGCCTTCTTCTCCTGGATCCTTTTGGCCAGCTTGGGGAAGACCTCCCTGAGCCTCTCCTCCGGGAGGCGCTCCAGGGTCCTGGCGCAGAACTCCCGGAAGACCTTGGAGTAACCCAGCACGAAGGTTAGGTCCGTGGGGACCACCCCACCCGTCACGTAGGAAACCACCTGCGCCCTCTCGTTCTGCTCCAGCTTGGAGACTGACTCGTCCAGAACCCGGAGGTGGAACCCCCTACCCGAATAGGAGAAGCGCAGCTCGCGCAGCCCGAGGTCCGAGGAGAGGACATCGGAGAGGAGCATCACCACCCTCCTGGCCTCCTCCAGACACCTCTCGCACACCTGCCCCTCCCCGCACCCGCAGGGCTTGACGGGGAGGTCCTTGGCATCCACATCGAAGGCGAGCTCGGACTTGATCCACCCCTCCCTCCTGGAGGGCTTTTCGTAGAGGGCCACGCTCACGTAGGCGGAGAAGGGGAAGTTCTCCCTCAGGTAGAAGGCCAGCTGCTCCATGGTGAAGAACTGGCGGTACCTCTGGCTGGGGCCGGTGCCGTCGGGGTCGAAGCCGAACTCCCTGAGGGAGAGGGTCTGCTGGATGAAGTCGGGCACCTCACGCCTGTTCCACTCCTCCCGGTAGAACCTCCTTCTCTCCTCCGGCGTCGCCTTTCGGAACTCCATCCCTTCTCCCCTCCAACCGCAGCCGCTTATAGTAGTAGGTGAGGGGATTCTTGATCTCCCTGCACCACTCGTCCGGGGTGCAGAGGAAGGGGGCGGAGGAGGAGATCTTCTGGCAGTTGGGGGGTCGGTACCACTTGCTCCTCCCCGAGTCCTCTGGCCTCGGGTCCGTGGTCATGCCGAATCCTAGGTGGTAGTAGACGTTGGCCTTCTCCTGGGGCTGGTCCACGAAGAGGGGGGGACGGCACCTCTGGGCGGCCTCGAAGATGAGGGGGATGATCTCCTCCTTCACCACGGAGAAGCCCTCGGGAAGGTCCCTTATCTTGGTCACCGCCCTGCCTGGGGGAGGAAGGCGGGCGTGGGAGAGGAAGGAGGTGAGGAGGACCGTGATGGCGTAGTTCCTCCCCCCCGAGCTTACCCCAGCCAGGGCGCGCTTCACGCAGGGCAGGGAGGGAAGAACTCCTCCCTCAGCCTGCCGCGGGGGAACCTCGTCCCCAGCTCCACCTCCGGAGGGGGGAGGAGGGAGGAGATCCTCTCCCCCACCTTCACCAGCAACTCGGGCGGCTCCCCCCTCTCCGAGAAGCGCTCGTAGAGGGAGGCCACGTACTCCTCGCACTTCAGGCCCATCAGCCCGGAGAAGAAATCCCAGAGCTGGTAGGGGGTGACCACCGCCCTCCCCCCCACCAGGTAGAGCTCGGTGAGCTGCACTCTCCCCACCCTCAGGAGGGGGGCCAGGTCGGTCCAGGGCAGGGAGTATCTGGGCTGGTGCTGGGGGGGAACGCTCTCGGGGGGGAGGAGGATGCCCGCCTTCCTCAGGCTCTGGTTCCTTATCCTGAAGAGGTCCTCGCGGGGCAGCCTCCCCCCCAGCTCCCCCAGCTCCTCCACCCTCAGGTACCTCCTCATCACCTCCAGGCAGGGGAACTCGTATCCCCTCCCGAAGAGGTGATAGAGCCTGTACCTCACCACCTCCTCCGTCTTTCCCCCCGCCAGCCTCACCTCCCTGGAGTAGGGATAGGAGACGGAGGCCAGGGCCTGGCACATCAGGAAGAAGGAGAGGACCTCCTTCCTCACCTCCTCCTGGCTGAAGCCCACCACCATCTCGGAGCCGCTCCTCCAGAGCAGCCTGCCCACCGCCCTGTCCAGCACCTCCTGGGGGAGGGAGGATAAGGGGGGGGAGGAGCGGACGAGCTCCCTGGCTTCGGGGGAGAAGAAGTCCAGGACCGCCGCGTACTCTCGGAAAGGAAACATCTCCTTCCGTGCTCAGTAGGACTCTATCCTGGGGGCCAGTATGAAGCTCAGGCTGCCCTTCCCCCCCGCTATCCGCAGGTCGAGCCTCAGGGGGAGATCCTGCCCGAGGCTCACGGCCACCGGCTCCTTGGGGTCGGCCGCCTTCAGCATGTCCGAGAGGTACTTCACGTTGAACATGGAGGAGCAGGGGCGCTCCAGCTTGAGCTTGAGGAGGGCGGGGCTTCCCTTCTCCAGCTTGAGCTCCGAGGACTTCCCGTCCCCCTCCGCCCTCATGAAGAAGCCCTCCTCCCCCACCTCGAAGCGCACGTTCTCCCCCACGGTCTCGGAGTCGCGCAGCCCGTCCTGGAGAACCTCGGCCAGCACCTCCACCAGGGCGGTGAACTGGAGCTTGGGCTCGGGTGGCTCGCTCTCCCTGAGGTCTAGGAGGGGGAGGCTGAACCTGCGGCTGGAGGTGCCCTTGAAGGTGATCAGCAGCCTGTTCTTCTCCCCCTCGTACTCCAGCAGGAGGGCATCCTCGCTCTTGGCCCTGGAGAGCACCCTGTCAAGCTCCACCAGGGAGAGGCCCAGGCCCAGCGGCTTGGAAACCCTGTACTCCTCGAAGGCTCCGGAGGAGAGCCTGAAGTCCACCAGGGCCACGTGGGAGGGGTCCATGGCCCTCATGCTCACCCCCTCCGGCGTGAACTTGAAGTGGGCCTCCTCCAGCAGGTTGACGATGGCCCCCACGCAGGTCTTCCACACCCTAGTGTCCGCCATCCTGGCCGTCAGCAAGCTCTCACCCCACTTCCTCCTCCAGCTTTTTTACCTCTTCCATGGCCTTCCAGTACAGCTCGAAGTCCAGCCCGTCCACCCTCTGGACGATCTCGGCCCTCATCTCCTTCCTCTCCGAAAGCATGGGCCTGCCGAAGACCCTCACCTTGGAGCCCACCTCCAGCTCCCTGAACATCCCCTCCTCGTCGGAGAAGACGGTGAGGGTACCGGAGCCGTCATCCAGCACTATCTCGGAATCCCCCTTTTCTACCACCATCCCCATCACCTTCACCCAATCCTCCCCCTCCCTCAGCTCGGAGATCCGGCGGTAGGGGGCCGCCTTCCTGATCCTGGGCTCCTCCATCCCCTCACCTAGGCGTACTCCCTCCAGGTGTTCCCGCACCTGGTGCACCTGTAGAACCTGGTGGAGGGCTCATCCGCGCTCCTGGTCTGCCTCATCCACCAGTAGGCCCTGTCGTTGCCGCACCTGGGGCACTTGACCTTGGTGGTGGGGAGCGTGGAGGGCTCCTCCTCTATCACCACCACCCCCACCTTCTCCTCCACCTTCTTCACCATCCTGTACTCGGAGCCCTCCGCCTTCTCCTCCTCTCCGCAGACCTGGCAGACCAGCACTCCCTCCCCTCCCCCCTTGGGAACCAGCAGGCCACCACACTTCCTGCAGAACTTCAAATTGTCCCCAAAGCCCACTTCCTCCAAAGGGATTAAAATAGGCTTCCTATCCGTACCTCCAGACCGAGAGGGAGAGCCAGCCCAGGTTGGGCAGGACCGCCACCACCTTTCCCCTCACCATCTGGAAGGAGATGGGGGGATCGGGGAGAGAGTTGGCGTCACCCTTGACCATTAGGACCTCGCCGTTCTCAAGCAGGGACCAGACCCTGTGAACCACCGGCATGACACCCGGGGAGCGCTGGTAAACCACCACGTCCCCCACCCTTATCTCCGAGGGGGAGCTCACCCCCCTCACCACCACCAGGTCCCCCTTCTCGAAGCCCCCCTGGAGGGGGAAGCGGTGGGTGTTGTCCCCCCTCCCCTCGTAGGGAATCCTCCAGCTATCGTCCCAGTGCTGCATGCTGTTGGAGATCACGGGCATGAGGGGGGTCTCACAGTTCAGGGAGACCATTAGGATGCCCTGGTAGGAGAAGTAGAAGAATCCGAGGAGGAGGAGGAGGGAGAGGAGGGAGTAGAGGGGCTCCCTGACCAGAACGGAGGTCAACCCCTTCATCTAGCCCCCCCGCGTGCTCTCCCCCCTGCTCACCCCGGTGGCTATCAGATGGGCCACCCGGAGGGGCTCGGGCATCAGCCCGTGACTGATGGTCTGCAGGAGGATCTCCTCCGCGTCCTCCCTCTCCATCCCGCAGATCTGCATGAAGACCCTGCCCTCCCCCACCCTCACGGGATAGATCCTCCCCGCCCCCCTCATCCTCTCCCACCTCTCCCTCCAGTTTGGGAGGTGCCTGAGGGCCCTCTCCACCCTCCCGAGGTCAGGCCTCCTCCTGGTCACCACCAGCACCGGAAGGCCCGTCCGGTTGAAGATCTCCCTCGGGTCCAGAACGTTGAACCCAGCCACCGTTATCCCCTCGCTCATCATCACCCTCAGCTGGTCCTTGTGCCTGCTCCGGTTGATCATCTCCACCACCTTTTCCGTGGCGTCCATCCCATCCCTTTCCACGGTGGTGCTCAGCACCCCCTCCAGCCTCTCCCTCCCCCTCATCACCACCCCCACCAGCAGGACCTCTTTTCCCACCCTGGGCCTGAAGGTGCCGTCATCCACCCCCAGCACCCTTATCTCAGGCTTGATCTTCCAGAACTTCACACACCTCAAGGGGGCACCTTGAAGTTCTTGAGCTCGGCCTTGAACTCCTCCTCCAGCTTCCCCAGTCTCTCCTCCAGGCGCTTCAGGGCCCTCAGCAGGGCCTCCTCCGGCTTACCCCTCTTCACCCTCACGTAGAACTCGGGTACGGAGAGCAGGGGGTGTTCGATCCTGTAGGCCGCCGCCTCCACGTTCTCATCCTCGTAGAGGGTCTTCCTGAGAAGGTTGCAGAGGGTGTGGTCCTCCCCCACCACCTTGAACCGCAGGGCCCTTCCCTCCCTCTGCACCTCCTCTATCCTCATCCCCTCACCTCCCTCAGGATCTCCTCCACCTCTCCCCTAGCCCTGTTAACCTCCTCCGGGGAGCCCTTCAGCTGTATGGTCACGTGGCTTCCCCTCACCTCCGCCTCCAGATCGCACTCCAGCTCTCCCAGCCTCTGCACCAGCTCCACCGCCCCAGAGGGGTCCTTCAGGACCAGGCAAATCTTCCTCACCCTCACCTTCCCCAAGGCTCTCCCTTCCCGTAGTCTTCGGCCACCTTCCTGAACTCCACCCTGTTGCAGACGGGGCACCTGAGCTTCCCCAGCTTGAGGTTCTCCACCCGCAGGGGAGTGTTGCACCTGAAGCACTTGGCCAGGATGACGCCCAGATCGTCCTCGGTGGTGGAGAGCTGAACCATCTCCCTCCCCACCTCCTCCACCTTGGCCCGGACGATGTCCCCCACCCTGAACTTCCTCTCCAAATCCCTCACGTACCTCCTGCTCACCTGGGAGACGTGGATCACCCCCAGCTTGGGAGGGGGCAGCTGCCTCTCCTCGTTCCTCCGCAGGCTCTCTATGTTCACCTCCGCCCTCTGGGGCATGACATCCTCCACCTCCCCCAGCACGATGTCGCCCTTCTTCAGGACGGGGGGATAGCTCTTGGGAAGCACCGAGATCTTCCTCGTCCTGAGGTCCACCAGCACCAGCCCCGCGCAGGAGGAGTAGACCTTTCCCTCCTCCTCATAAACCCCCTCACCCGGCAGGAACTCCTCTACCGTGGAGAGGAAGGTCCCGGGCACGACGAAGGTACCCGTCTTTATCTCCTCCATGGTCACCACCTACCTTGCGGCTTCAAGTTAAAAATCACTCGCTTCCACCGAATCCAGCCTGTAGTCCCCCTCCTCCCCCAGCAGGAGGAGGAGCTCCGGGGGGGTGAGGAGGGGGAGCCCGAACCTCCGGGCGTCCTCCAGCGGTATCCTGGGACAGGCCACGCATACCGCGGCCTCCAGCCCCAGATCCAGCAGGGGCTCGGGCCTTATCTCATCCGCCACCACCTCCACCACCCTCTTCCCCGCCTCCCTCAGCCTCTCCGCCAGCCTCCTCGCCAGCCTGAACCTGGCCTGTCCAGGCTTGGTGCTCACCACCACCCCGAAGAGGGAGCCTTCCGCGGCCCTGGCCATCACCGCCCTCCTCTCCCTCAGGAAGCCCTCCCTGGAGTCCATCCTCTCCACCCTGCCGCTGAGGGGATCCACCGCCACCACGGGCCTGCCCGTGGCCAGGTGTACCCCCAGCGGGTGGAACCTCCCCGTCCCGAAGTAGAGGAACTTCTCCACCCCTCCCCCCACGGAGAGGGCGGAGGTGAGATCGCAGCCCAGCACCTGCCCCGCATATCGGGTCCTGGGACCCGGTCCCCCCACCTGGGGCCGGAAGCCCAGGGAGGAGAGGGCCCCCACCACCTCCGGGAGAAAACCCACGTGCTGAACGGTGGTGACCACCCCCACCCTGCCAGGCTCCTCCCCTCCGGCCGCCCTCAGAACGGCCTCCACCGGGTTCACCCTCATCCTGGCCTCCACGAAGAGGACGGGGAGGGAGGTGGGAAGGCCCATGTCCGCGTGCCCGTAGTGGAGGAGGGCCTCCGCCCCGGCCCTCTTGGCCTCCTCCTCCGCCAGGTCACAGGCACCGTAGCAGCTTCCGGCCAGGAAGAGGGCCTCCACCCCCTCCCCCCTCAGCAGCTCCTCGATCTCCCCCGCGTGCCTCCTCAGCCCCTCCGGCAGCTGGACGGCGGCTCTCCTCACCCCGTGGAGCCTGAGGAACCTCCTTACCCTCTCCTCCTCCAAATCGTAATCCTCTCTCAACTCAGCGCTCCTCCACCATCTTGAAGGCGTTCAGGTTTAGGACGATCTCGGCTATGTCGCTCCCGTACTCCCCGATCCTCCGCAGGCTCTCTATCATGAGCCGGAGGGGCAGGAGGTCCTCCCCCGAGACCCTCCTGAGCACCTCCCTTATGGCCCTCTCCTCCACCCTCAGGATCTCCTCCCTCCTTCCCATCACCGCCTCCGCCTTCGCGTAGTCCCCCTCGAAGAGGGAGTCCACCGCCTCCCTGAAGACCGAAAAGACGAGCTCCCCCATCTCCCTCACCCTCCTCACCACCTCGGCGTGAAGCGCCCCCTTCAGCTGCAGGAGGTTCTGGGCCACCAGGACCAGGTGATCGGATACCCTCTCCACGATCTTGGTGACGATGCGGTAGCCCAGGCAGTCCCTGCCGCTCTCCAGGCCTATCTCCCTCACCAGCCTGGGATCCTCCACCGCCGACTTGAGCTGCCTTATGATGTACATCCCGAACCTGTCCACCTCATCGTCCCTGGCCACCACATCCCTGGCCAGGTCGAGGTTGGAGTTCTCCAGCGCCGACATGGTGTCCTCCTTCATCGTGGTGGCTATGAGGTACATCCTCCTGAGGGCGTCCTTGACCGACAGCTCCGGTGACCTGAGGAGGACCTGCAGGACCATCTCGCCAGGAAGATCGGTGGTTATCTCCGTCCCCACCAGCTTGGTTCTTACGAAGCCCTTGAGGACCTCCCTCTGCGCCGGCGAGATCCTGCCCCCCTCCGCCCTAAGCCTTATCACGTTGTACCCCACGAGGTAGAGGGAGACCACCTTCCTGGCCAGGGCCTGCGGGGGCTCCTCCGGGGAGACCCTCAGGACGGCCTCCCCCTTCCTCTCCTTCTTCCTGGAGGGGAGGAAGACCACCAGCGAGTCCCCCCTCCTCTCGATCTCCACCTCGTCCCCCTCCTTCACCCCCATCTCCACCGCCCACCTCTTGGGGAGGGAGAGGATGTAGGTGGACCCTCCCGTGAGCTGTATTTTCCTTTTCTCCATATCCTCCCTATCTCTTATTTAGACCTATATAAAATTGGAGGTAAACTATATAAGCGGCCAAAAGAAGGGAAGGAATGCTCGAGCTCTACGCCATCAGCCTGGCCCTGGCCTTTTATATGGCCTGGGGCCTGGGAGCCAACGACGCCGCCAACCCCTGCAACTGCGTGGTGGGGGCGGGCGTCTACCCCATGAGGAAGGCCCTTCTCACCTTCGTGCTCTTCTCGGCCCTGGGTGGAATCCTCTTCGGATCCTTCGTGATGAAGACCTTCGACAGGGGGCTCATCCAGAGGGAGCAGTTCGAAACGGGCACCCTGGTGGTGGGGAGCCTCTGCGCGGCCCTGGCGGGATGCCTCTGGGTCACCTTCAGCACCTGGCTGGGAATGCCCGTCTCCACCACCCACTCCATCATGGGAGGGGTGCTGGGCTTCGCCCTAGCCACCGGAGCCCCCGTGAGGTGGGGGACGGCCAGCAAGGCCTTCCTCAGCATCCCCCTCTCCCCCCTCGTCGCCATGGGCCTGGCGGCCGGACTCTTCTTCCTCCTCCGTAGGTACTTCAGAAAGCATAGGAGGGGGGTGCCCAACCTCCTCCTCACCTTCCTCCTTTACCTCCCCCTCTTCCTGGTCCTCTTCTTCTCCCTCTTCGCCGGGATCCTGAAGTGGGGGGTTGAAGCCTCCTTAAAGGCCACGCTCCTGTGCTCCTCCGCTGTCCTCCTGGTCGTTCTCCTCTGGGTCAAGAAATCGAGAAACCTGGAGCTCTCCTGCAGACTCCTGATCCTCGTGCACTTCCTGAGCGCCTTCGCCTTCGGGGCCAACGATCTGGCCAACGCCACGGGCGTTTTCCTCACCCCCACCCAGCGCGTCCTGGGAACCCCCTCCTTCCAAGCCATGCTCCTGCTCTCCCTGCTGGGGGTGACCGGGATAGCCTTCGGGGCCTTCACTTGGGGCTACAAGGTGATAGACACGGCCGCCTACAGGGTAACCAAGCTCAACCCCCTGACCGGTCTGGCGGCCGAGTACTCCCAGGCCTTCACCGTCCTCGTTTTCACCACCGTTCCCGCCCTCCTCTGGAAGTTCGGAATACCCATCTCCACCTCCATCTCCAACATAGGAACGGTGGTGGGGGTGGGTCTGGCCGCCGGGGGACTGGGGGGGATAGACAGGAAGACCATGGCCAAGATCCTCGCCTTCTGGATCCTGACCATTCCTTGCGCGGCTTTATTAAGCGCCTTCCTATTTAGGGTGGTCAACGGGGTGGTGGGATGAGGGGAGGAGGACCCCTGCTCTGGATAGGAAAGGGACGGGAGACGGAGGTGCTGAGGCGGTGCGATGAGCACATGAAGAAGGTGGTGGAGACGGTGGAGGCCATGAACCGCGCCTTCCAGGCCGCCTGCTCCCTGAAGGAGAAGGAGGCGGAGAGGTTCTTCTGGGAGGCCTTCAAGAGGGAGAGGGAGGCCGACGAGGCGAAGAAGGAGATCCTGGAGGACCTCTCCAAGAAGATCTTCCAGCCCCTGAACCGGGATGAGATCGTGAGGCTGGTGATGACCGCCGACGATGTGGCCTCCAACGCCAAGGCCGCCGCCAGGAAGCTGACCTTCCTGAACCTCAGGGAGCTCACCCCGGAGCTCAGGAAGCTCCTCTCCCACTTCTCCAGCAGGGTGCTGGAGATCTCCAAAACCACCTACAAAGACTTCCTGGCCCTCATCCGGAACCCCTCCTCCGCCATCAAGGTCTCCCACGAGGTGGAGAGGATGGAGGAGGAGATAGACGACTTCCGGGGGGAGAAGCTCATCCCCAAGCTCCTGGAGTGGCAGAACAGGAACCGTAACGTGGGCTCCTCCCTCCTGCTGAAGGAGATCGCGAACAACCTGGAGGAAGTGGCCGACCGGTGCGAGGATGTCAGCGATCTCATCAGGTACATAGCTCTCAGCCATCTCTGATCCCTTGAGGCCCGAAGACCTGCGCTGGCTGAGGGAGGTGCTCCCCCCTCCCCTCCAGGAGGGGATAACCGGCTTTCGCCTGAGGAGTTCGGGCTACCTCTGCCTCTCCTGCAAGGGAAGGGGCTTCTGCGGAAAGTCCCGCTGCCCCCTCCTGCTCAGGGCCGAGGCGCTGGCGAGGGTGGGAAGGGAGCTCTCCCCCAGGCTGTGGGGCTCCTCTCCCCCCTCCGTCTTCGTGGGGAGGGTGGGGTACCCCAAGGTCTACGTGGGGCCCATGGTGCCCCCCTACAGGGGAAACACGGAGCTCCTGGACGCCCCAGAGCTTTGGACGGACAGGCAGGTGGAGGAGATCGTCAACTTCCGCTCCTCCCTGGTGAGGGGGAAGAGGAGGGAAAGGGTGGAGGCCGCCAGGGGAGGGAGCAGGCTGGTGGAGGTGCTGCAGGAGATGGCGATGGGGCAGCAGCCGGTGGAGGCCGAGATGCTCCTGACCAAGAGGCCCTCCAGCTTCCTCACGGTGGGGGAGGAGATTCCCCCCATGGGACCCTCCGCCCCCCTGAGGAGGATGAGGGTGTCCCAGGTGAAGACGGACGGGAGGATGGAGAGGGTCTTCTACGACGGCGATCTCAGGGCTCAGGAGGCCGTGGTGGAGCTCTACCGGGAGGGGGTACCCGTCAGCCGGATCCAGAGGGCCTTCAGCATGGGCGTTTTCGGCCTCAGGGAGCTCAGGAGGCTCGTCCCCACCCGTTGGAGCATCACGGCCGTGGACTCCATCCTCTCGGAGGAGAGGGTGGAGGAGATCAAGGGTTACGGGACCGTGGACGAATACCGCGTTTACTTCTTGGAGCACCACTCGAACCTCTTCCTGGCCATCCTGATGCCCGAGAGGTGGAGCTTCGACTGGCTGGAGGCCTGGTTCCCCGGCACCACCTGGAACCCGGAGGGGGCCCCTGAGCCAGCCGTGATGGGGGACGGGGAACCCTACGGCGGGAGGAAGGATTACCCGGAGATAGGGGGCTGCTACTACGCCTGCAGGCTGGCGGTGGCGGAGGCCCTGGCCCGGGAGAGGAGGCAGGCCTCCGCCCTGGTCCTCAGGGAGATCCACCCCGGCTTCCTCCTGCCCCTGGGGGTCTGGTTCGTGAGGGAGAGCGTGAGAAGGATGCTGAGGGGGGAGCCCAGAACCTTCGAGACCCTGAGCGAGGCCCTGAGGTACGCGAAAACCAAGCTGACCGTTCCCCTGGAGAAATGGGTGGAACATAGCTTCCTCCTGAGGAGGTGCCTCTTCCAGAGGAAGCTCACCGAGTTCTGGGGGGAGGGAAGGTGAGGATAGGGGAGGTCAGGGTGAGGAGCGTGCTGAGCCGAAGCGGGCTTCCGGGGCTGCGCTACTCCCTCAACCCCTACAGGGGGTGCCAGCACGCCTGCCGGTACTGCTACTCCCCCTCCGTCCTGAGGGAGACCAGGCCCTGGGGGGAGTTCGTGGACCTGAAGATCAACGCCGTGGAGGTGCTGGGGGAGGAGCTGAAGGGCAAACCCAGGGGGATGGTGGGGGTGGGAACGGTCACCGATCCCTACCAGCCCGTGGAGGCCAGGGCAGGACTCACCAGGGGGTGCCTGCGGGTGCTCAGGGAGCACGGCTTCCCCGTCTGCCTCCAGACCAAGTCCGACCTGATCCTGAGGGACAGGGACCTGATAGAGGGAGGGGATGTCGAGGTGGGGGTGACCATAACCACCATGGACGAGCGGATCTCCAGGGTGCTGGAGCCGGGGGCCAGCCCCCCCAGCAGGAGGGCCAGGGTGCTGGAGGAGTTCTCCTCCGCCGGGGTGAGCACCTGGCTCTTCCTGGGCCCCCTCCTTCCCTCCCTCACCGACTCCGAGGAGGGGCTGGAGGAGGTGGTGGAGGTGGCGGCGGGGACCGGGAGCCTGGTGATCTACGACAAGCTCAACCTGAGGAGGGGGGTGATGGAGAGGCTGGAGGGGGCCCTGAGGGAGCTCTCCCCGGAGACCCTCAGGATCCTCCTTTCCCCAGCCCTCCGCTCCAGGGCCTGGAAGGAGGAGAGGGAGAGGGTGGAGAGGATCTGCAGGAAGAAGGGGGTGAGGTGCGAGCCCGCCTTCGGGCCCTCATCCGAGGGTGAAGCTCCTCTCGGAGAGCACGGGCACCCCTGAGCGCTCGGCCTCCCTCCTCAGCCTCTCCGAAGCCCTCCTCACCTCCTCCCCCCTCCCCACGATCCTTATCCTGACCTGAAGCTTCCCGAAGAGGGGATACATGCCCACCGCGATCCCGGGGTGATCCCTCTCCAGCTCCTCCACCAGCCCGCTGAACCTGGTCTCCTCCGCCCCCAGCGTGAGCTCCGCCACCTCCCTCCTCTCCCCCCTCCCCAGCAGGGGCTCCACCTCCTCCGCGAAGATCATCTTCAGCTCCACCGGCACCCCCGGGAGGAGGAAGAGGGTGCTGCCCCCGCACCTCAGCCTTATCCCCGGAGCCAGGCCCAGCCTGTTCCTCAGGATCTCCCCTCCCTCCGGAACCAGACTCATCCTGAAGAGCCACTCCTCCCCGCCCAGCGTAACACCCCTGCTGCGCAGCCTCTCCAGCTTCTCCTCCAGCTCCCTCCTGGCCTCCGGGTGCTGGACGAGCCTCAGCCCCAGCTTCCGCGCCACGGCCTCCCTGGTCCTGTCGTCCGGGGTTCCCCCCAGGCCCCC
>QNVD01000001.1 GCA_004347925.1 Hadesarchaea archaeon | reverse complement strand
CCACCCCCGCCCCTCCCCCCGCCCCCACCACGGCCACCCTCCTCCCCTTGGGCAGGGGGAGGTACCTCAGGGCGGAGAGGACGTCCACCATCTCCTCGAAGTCCTCCACCTGCAGGGCCCCGGCCTGCCTGAGGGCGGCCCTCCAGACCTGGACGGAGCCCGCCAGGGAGCCCGTGTGGGAGGCCACCGCCCTGGCCCCCGCCTCCGTCTCCCCTCCCTTCCAGACCACCACCGGCTTCCTGGCCGCCACCCTCCTCAGCACCTCGAAGAACCTCCTCCCGTTCCTGGAGCCCTCTATGTACATCCCTATGATCCTCGTGTCCGGATCCTCCCCCAGGTACTCCAGGAGCTCCTCCGGGGTGACATCGCAGGCGTTCCCGAAGCTCACGATCTTGCTGAACCTCACCCCCCAGTTCTCCGCCTTGTAGGCCAGCTCCTCCGCGTGCCCCCCGCTCTGGGAGAGGAAGCCCACCTCCCCCTCCAGGAGGGGAAGGCCGGCGAAGAAGGACAGCCTCCCCTTGGGGCAGTAGATCCCTATGCAGTTGGGACCTATCACCCTCACCCCGCTCCTCCTGGCCGTCTCCGCCAGCTCCCTCTCCCTCCTCCTCCCCTCCTCCGTCCCCTCCTCCCCGTAGCCCGCGGTGTAGATGCTCACCGCCTTCACCCCCTTCCTGCCGCAGTCCTCGATCACCTTGGGCACGGAGGGGGCCGGGATGGAGATCACGGCGTAGTCCACCTGGTGGGGAATGGCGTCCACGGTGGGGTAGCACTTATCCCCCAGCACCTCCCTCTCGTTGGGGTTCACCGGGTAGACGGGGGCGCCCGAGTTCTTCAGGCCGTAGTAGAAGATGAAGCCGAACTTGGAGGGGTTGGAGGAGGCCCCGACCACCGCCACTCCCCTCGGATGGAAGACCCTGTCGAAGTCTTTTCCCTCAGACGGCATCTAACGCCTTTTCCAAATCCTCTATTATATCTTCCGCATCCTCCACCCCCACGGAGAGCCTCACCAGCCCCTCCCCTATCCCCAGCCTCTCCCTCTCCTCCTCGGGGAGGGCCCGGTGGGTCATGGAGGCGGGGTGCTCGATGAGGGAGGAAACATCACCCAGGCTCACCGCGCACTTCACCAGCTCCAGCCCCCCCATCATCCTGTAGACCTCCTCCCTTCCCCCCTCCAGCTCGAAGGAGACCATCCCCCCGAACCCGCTCATCTGCCTCCTGGCCAGCTCGTGCCCGGGATGGTCGGGGAGACCCGGGTACCTCACCCTCCTGACCCTGGGGTGGGAGCGGAGGAACTCCGCCACCCTGAGGGCGTTCTGGCTGTGCCTCTCCATCCTCAGGGGGAGGGTCTTGATGCCCCGGAGGATCAGCCAGGCGTTGAAGGGGCTTATGGCCCCCCCGGTCAGGACCAGGACCCTCCTGGCCTCGGAGATGAACCCCTCCTCCCCCACCACCACCCCTCCCAGGGCGTCCCCGTGCCCGCAGAGGTACTTGGTGGCGCTGTGCACCACCACCTCCGCCCCCAGCTCCAGCGGCCTCTGGTAGTAGGGGGTCATGAGGGTGTTGTCCACGATCACCTTCGCCCCCCTCTCCTTCGCCAGCTCGCACACCTCCCTCAGGTCCACCAGGTCCAGGGTGGGGTTGGTGGGGGTCTCCAGCAGCAGGACCTTCGCCCCCCTCCTCAGCACCCCCTCCGTTTCCTCCCTCCTCCTGGGATCGAACATCATCACCTCCATCCCGAGCCTGGGGAGGAGGTTCCTGGCCAGGCTGTAGGTGCCGCCGTAGACCGCGGCCGAGCAGGCCACCCTCTCCCCCCTCCCCGCCAGGGCCAGCAGGGAGGTCAGGATGGCCGCCATGCCCGAGGCCGTGGCCAGGGCCGCCTCTCCCCCCTCCAGCAGGGCCACCTTCCTCTCCAGCACCTCCTGGGTGGGGTTCCCGTGCCTGGTGTAAACGTACCTGGGGGGAAGCTCCCTCCCCAGCACGAAGGTGGAGGTCTGATAGAGGGGAACGGCATGGGCCCCCGTCACGGGGCAGGGCTCCTCCCCCCCGTGCACCGCCCTGGTGGAGAAGCCCTTCTCCCTCATCTCCTCACCCGGAAGGGGAGGTCGTGCCCGGGGACGATGACCTCCGCCACCTCCGCTATCCTCCTCATGCTCTCCCTGGCCTTGCGGGCGTCCGTGTGGATCCTGGGGATGATCCCCTCCTCGTGGTGCCTCCTGGTGGGTATGGCGTCCCCCGCCACCACCACCCCCCCGCAGACCACGGAGAGGTGGCCCTCCACGTGTCCGGGGGTCTCCATCACCCGGACCCTCCCGGAGAGCCTGGAGGGGCAGGGGAGGTACCCCGGGAGGCCCGTCCTCTCTATCTCCAGGGGATGGGCGTAGTGCTCCGCCTGGAACCTGTGGTTGCATCCCGTGTGATCGGGGTGGAGGTGGGTGTTCACCACCATCCCCACCTGGGAGGGCCGGAAGCCCGCCCTCCTTATTCCCTCCTCTATAAGGGGCCAGTCCTCCTCCAGGGCGGTGTCCACCAAGATGAGCTCCCCGTCCTCGATCAGCACCACGGAGGAGGAGGCGTACTGCACGGAGACCTCATCGTAGATCACCTTCCCAGGCTTCACCAGGTAAATGCCCTCCCCCAGCTCCATGCTCTCAGCGCAGGGGATGGGGGGGTCGCGGCACCTCCACCTTCACCCCCCTCTCCTCCCTCCTCACCTTCTCCTCCTGCATCCTCAGCACCCTCTCCCCCAGCTCCGTCAGGGCGTAGACGGGTATGCTCCTCCCGAAGGAGGCCCTGGCCAGGGGAGCGAGCCTCTCCCTGAGCACGCTGGAGGCGCAGGCGTGGACCATGTCCGCCCTGCGCAGGAAGGGGAGGAGCTCCTCCCCCACCCCCGTGGTGTGGACCACGATGATGAGGAGGGTGGCCCCCTCCTCCGCCTCCAGCTCCCTCAGCTTCCCTATCAGGGGGGCCTCGGGACCCGTGACCGTCACCCCCACCCTGCGGTGGCCCAGGGAGAGGGCCCTCCTCACCCCCTCCACCTGATCCATCCTTGCCGTGGAGGGGTCCAGGACCACCGCCCCCCTCTCCTGCAGCCTGCGGATCACCTCCGGGATGGGGCTGGTCTCCAGGAGGGCGCTCATCGCCATGCCTATCCCCTGCACCAGCTCGGGCCTGCCCGTGATCACCGTCCCCGCCCCCTCGCACACCGTTACCGTGGTCTCTATCACTCCCCTCTCCAGGGCCGTGGCCAGGCACTCGGAGGCCCCGAAGCCCACCCCCATCCCCTCCATCTCCAAAACCCTCCCGGGGGTGCAGAGGCCCAGCAGCTCTATCCTCCTCTCCACGGACTCCCTCACCCCCTCCCTGCTCCTCTTCCCCTCCCCGGTGAGGGCCTCCAGCACGGGGCAGAACTCGGTTAGGGGCTCCCCCACCGAGACCACCCTGCCCCCCTCCACCACCACCCTAGCCTTCGCCACTTCCCATACGTGCCTGTCCACCCTTCACCCTCTCCATCCAGTACCTGACCTTCCCCACGATCTCGTCAAGCTTCTCCTGGGGACAGGTCTGCCCCCTTATCACCCCCGTGATCACCTCCACCACCACCCCCTTGGTCTCGGGGACCTCGGGCTCGAACTCCCTGGTCCTTATTCCCTCCGCCGCGAAGTCCTGGAGGGTCACAGGGGCCTGGGAGACCACTATCGCCGGGATCTCCACGTTCCTCAGGAAGACCTTGACCTTGGGGATGAAGTGCCTGGGAACGTTCCCCACGTGGATGAGGGCCAGCTTGTGCCTGCGGATCTGCTGCTCCTCCTCCGGGGAGAGGCTGGAGTAGGCCGCCCCCACCACCTGATCCATGAGCTCCTCGGGGGGACCTATACCGGCCTTCAGGACCAGCACGCTGACGTTGAAGCCGGCCTCCCTGAGGCCGTAGGTGATCTCGCATACGGGCTTGGTGATGTGCCTGGGGCTGGGCCCCATGGAGAGGACCACCAGATCGGGCTCGGCCGCCTCCGCCAGCGTCCCCCTCTGGGCCAGCCCCCCTCCCAGCCCCAGCCCGGCCGTCTCCCTGCAGTCCACCACCCTGCACTTCCTCCCCAGCCTCACTCCCCTTCCTCCTCCAGGAAGCAGGTGTCCATCCTGAGCACCAGCCTCCTCCCGCTCAGGGCCTCCTTCACCCTGGTGAACCTCCCCACCTTCAGCTCGAAGCCGTAGGGGAAGACCTGCTTGCAGACCTCCCTCAGGGCCTCCAGCTGCTCCAGACTCTCCATCTCCACCCAGAACTTCCCCACCTGGATGCGCAGGACTATCTCCTTCCCCCCCACCTTAATGCTCCTGCGGTAGAAGATGGAGGGCCCGTGCATCATCACCCTGGAGATCCCCCTTATCTCCCTCAGGAGGTTCAGGAACCTGGAGACCGTCTCATCGCTGGGCAGGCGGTAGGGGAAGACCTCCACCTCGGGCTTCTCGGCCTCCACCCTTAAACCTTCACCCCCCCGCTTATAGCCCTGAGCCTCTCGGGGGGTTTGTCGAATAATTCTTATTAATGGGATGGCCCGGCCATCCCTTCATGGGGGCTGGCCGGGTGGGGGGTGAAAACCACACAGGAGGTGATTCCAGATGGTTCCCCCCGGATACTGGTCGGCCCGGCACAGCTCCAGAATAGAGGACCCCTGCCGGGTATTTAGGGCTGCCGAAAGGCTGG